>DAIDLB010000296.1 GCA_027449725.1 Chlamydiota bacterium | reverse complement strand
TAGGATCATCGATCGGAAAAGCAGTCGTATTGAATTAATACTGCTGCTTTTCCGATCGATGATCCTAGGGAGCTTTCACGTCAGCCGTATAGGTAAAAATTTTGTTAACTATGTGCTAGGGCTTGCTTGCCGCAATCACGGCGGCAGGGACAGCGTGGAGCGCGTAGATACAGGCCATCCAGCCTGCGTTCGCCAAGAACGATTGCTCGAAATAACAGCTCGTAGCCGTTGCTGCAATCGCCATCGGGACGCCGGTCAATCCGCCGTATTCAAACCACTTTTCGGTTGCGGTGAGCGCATGGTTGTAGAGCGCTTTTGCCGAAGGCATATTGCAATAGATGGAGCCGAGTTGGACGATTGTTGCCGTCCCGAGCAGTGGAAGCACCCAGCTGTTTTCCGGATCGTAACAATAGCCTGTAATGGCCGCAGCGGCAGCTCCGGGCAGAGCACTGTCCGCTACTGCACGGCCAATCGCCAGGCCAAAGTCGGCGGCCTCATTAAGAGTCGTTTGATCCAGAGAATAGAAAAGAGGCGCTGTTCCCAGAATGGCCGGGATAGATGCGCTATACAGCTCTAAAGAAGTGATCCCTTCGGGAAGCAAACTTTTGTTGAGGGAGAGCGCTGCGGAAGCTCCAAATCCAAGGACGGTCATCCAGTTCGCTTTGGCAAATCGGGCGACCTTGCCGCTCACGGTTTCTACGGAGAGCAGGGTTGCAAGAGAATTGGAAGCTGCACTCGGAGCTGCGGCTTTAATCCAGCCATTCCTGAGCGCTTTGTGGATGGTTCCCGCTTCATCTGCGTCCTGTATTTGAATTTGATTCCAAATTCTTTCGAGGCGGAGGCTGTTTTCCTGGGGATTCGGGCTCGGCTTTGCATCGACATATTGATTCAGGCAATAGTCAATTTGCTCGCGCAGCTCTTGCGCCCGCTTAAAAGCCTCGTGTACCTTGTATCGGTGGACATACAACGTGTGCGTGTCCAGAGTCAGGATTTGGCCTAGATTGTGGATCAGGTCGTCCCGTTTTTGGCCGAGCTTTTGCAATTCATCAAGGCATTGATCTTTTTGGCCGACTTGCAGGTCTCTGATTTGTGAGATGTCAGGAAGAGACAGGGAAAAGGAATCTCTGGATTGGAAAAAAGGTAAGCTACCTAGGAAATTCATGGTGCGCCTCCTCTGTTTGCATGAAGGAAGGCAAATCCGGCATGGACTCCGTAGAGGCCCAATCCAAAAAGGCCGATCGTAGGGAAAGATTGATCGAAGGAATAACTGATCGCCCCCGCCGCCGCTGCTGCGATAGGCCCTGTTCTATATCCATTTTTAAACCACCACTTGACCGAGTCGATGGCGCTCGTAGCCAAGCACTGTACAGAGAGCGAGCTTTTCCAAAGTTCGTAATCGGCTCCCATCTGGAGCAACGCAGCCGTGCCGAGCAAATAGGGCGCCCGCGAAAGGTTCTCCGCGTCATACATGCAGGCCGTGCCAATAGCCCATGTTGCGATGGGCAGAGCTCTTCTTGCGAGATTTTTAAGGAGAAAATCGCTCATGCCAATCGTATCGAGGAAGGTTTGCTTCGGATCGACAGCGACGGAAGTTAAGAACCCTGCCAATGCCGGTGCAAAACAACCTATCGGATTTTCCATCGGGATCCAGCCTGCAAATCCGGCGACGGATCCGGCTATTCCAACGGGGATTAGGGGATGGGCTTTGCAGAACCGAATGATTTTGTCGGTAGAAGGGAGGTCGATCGGTGTTGATGAGGCGACCTGTCCGATCCAGCCTTTTCCGGTGGCTGTTTCGCGGACCGTTGATTCCAGTTGAGTGAGGCGGGCCTCTTCATGACAATGAGTGTGATGGTCCACCGTGTTATGTGTACTTGTCTCCGGAGACCATCGATACCTCTCTAAACAATAATGGCTGAGGTGCCGGAACTGTTCCGCTTGTTGAAGCAACCGTTCGATTTCAAATCTGTCCGGATTCCATTGATGAATTAAGAATCCCAGACGATTGAGAAGAAGCAATCTGGCATCCTGCACAGTTTTAAGAGAACGGAGGCAATTTTCTGATGTGTCAACTTCAAGATCGCTCTGAATAAGACGAGGAAGGGAGAGCGGCGCTGGTGGAATTAACGGCGGAGGAAAGACCGCGCCAAATCCGTGCTTTGAGGCAGTCTGGAAGATTGATTTTTCCCATGCGGTCAGTTTTTCTTCTTCAGCGGAGCGAGTTTTGAATTGCTCCGTTGGTGGCCAGCGGCTGGAGTAGTGCTTTAAACACTGGCCGGCCAGCCCTGCCAATTCCTTAGCTTGTGTCAAAACAGCGTGTAGTTCGCTTCTCTTTTGAGGAGTCAGATTTCCTTGCATTGCAAGGTCAGACTCAAGAGCAGAAAAAATAGTATGTCTTTGTTTTTGAGTAATTTCAAGGGAGTTGAGGCAGTCATCAGGAGTATCCAGGCGAAGGTCTCCGTTTCGAGAGATGGGAAACCACCCTTTTTTTATGGCTGCTTCGCGTAGCTTTAATTCCACACTTTCGAGCCGCTGTTCCTCGTCGCCGAATTGTTTAAGTTCTGGTGTTTGCCGGTTTAAGGCGTGGACATTCATAGAGTCGAGGGTTCGACGGCTGTCCTGTTTCAAATTATCTAACTGTGTTAGAATTGTTTGAAAGCTGCCTCGAATTTGATCCAACTGAAGCGGATTATTTTTTCCAAGTTCCGCATTCAGAGCTGTGTATACTTGTTCACGTGCGTTTTGAATATCAGTTAAAGTGGTACGGCAATGCTCGTGGGTATCTAGAAGTATTGGCGGCCTGGGAACATTGGGATTCAGAGCTGCGATAGCCATGGATCAGTCCTTCAAAACTAAATTATGTAATTGATCAATCAACGACAAATAGTTTAGCAGGAATTTTGCTTAAAGGCAATTTGGAACAAGAAATTGAGCTTGTCTGTAAAAAGAAAATTAGAGGGAGCGAAACTCCCTCTTAGCCCGCGGCATTCCTCAGCTCGCTTTGGTAGATAGCGTAGCTGGCAGCAACGTGGGTTGCCAAAATCATCGCCATGAAGGAGGCGGTTACGGTATAGGACGCGTCAAAGTAATCGCTCAAGACTCCTCCAACCGCCGCCAATGCAATTCCGGTGCGATAGCCGCTGCGGAACATTACGTAGGGGATTTGGGTTACTTTTTCCGAGCAGATTGAGGGGAGTTCGTCGCGAACCCAATAGACCCCCTCCATAAAGTTGCTGATGGCGATCAGGTTGGTGATGCCGGCGAGGCCGAACAGCTGTCCCGGTGTTATGAGGTCATAACCTCCCAAGCTAAGGATATATTCGCAATCCTTCAGGTAGGCCGTAGCTGCAACGGCCGCGCCTATAGGTAGGGCTGCGCTTGCGCTCGATTTGAATATAGGCTTGGCTAACTCCATGATGTCGTCGGTCAATTTTTGCGCATTTCCCTTTCCGGCTCCGGCTAAGCAGAGGCCTCCCGTAATCGTGCCCGCGACAGGCATCCAGGACATATTGAGGAGGGCGAAAGAGAAAGATACGACTGAGCCGGCGGTCAGCCACTGGTGCTTTCCGAGAAACTTGACCACTTTTTCTACGAGCGCCTCGTCCGGCGCTGCGGGTTTAGCCGGTGTTTTAGGGCGGGTATAGAGCTTCTTCTCTTGCAAAGCAGCAAGGAGGCTTCCTTCAAGACGATCAAGGTCCCCATTTTTTGTAATGCATTCCTTATGGAGCTTTTCTATAAGTTCTTGTTCTTTAATTGAAATTGTTTGTTTGACGCTCTCATTTTCTACAAGCGGCCAAGGGGTCCAGATGTATTTGTTCAGGCAGAAATCGCACAGTTCTTTGAAGGCAAGCTCCTGTTTCATCGCCTTTTCGAACTCCGATTTATTTTGGCTTAGAAGGTCTTCTTTGCCGAAGTTTGCGCGGAGAGTCGATTGCATGCTTTTAAGAAGGGTGTCCCGATACATGAATAGATCTGTGAGAGGTTTTAGGCAGTCAGCCTTGTCTTTCATCTCTTTTTCGAGATCATCCTTTTTTGGTTGCCAAGGGAAGTCGGCCAACCCCAACTTTGGCTGAGGAGCTTTCGGAGAAATTGGATCCGAAAAGGGTGAGTTCATCCAGTCGGACCAACTGGGCGGCGAGCCGTCTCCACCCGCAGGTGCGGAAGAGGGGGCCGCGGCCGGTCGGGGCCGGCCTCCGCCGATCGAGCGCCAGCCATCGCCAGCCCAGCGCCAAAAGCTCCATCTGTTAGCCGCAGCTTCGCGAGCAGCGCGCCTTTTTCTGGCATTTCTGCTTTGGCCTTGACCTGGAGGATTCACAACCGCCTCGGCATCGCCATCTACGCCATCGGCATTCTCTCTGTCTGGGCCATCGGCTTCGCCTGGGTTACCACCACCATTAGCATCGCCGGCTCCACCTGGGCCACCGCCGGCTCCGCCTGGGCCACCGCCGGCTTCGCCTGCGCCACCACCAGAACTACCACCAGCACCACCAGCGCCGTCGGCTCCGCCTGCGCCACCGCTTAGACCAGCACCGCCGTTTCCGTTTGCTGCGCTTGCACTAGCACCACCGTTAAGAAGCTTTTGAGCTTCGCGTTTGCGAGCATTCTGCCTTTGTCTTTTTAGGGCTCTTTTGCTTGGTTCTTGGCTGGGAGGGTCCGCAGCGTTGGGAGGGTTCAAACCCGATGAACTGGATGCAGACGAACCCAAATTAGGATTGATTTGAGTAACTTTCCTTTCTCGCAATCCTTGGGAAGGCGCCAGGCTCGAAGAAGAATTCTCGCTTCCGAAAATAGGAGGTCCAGGATTGGTATTTAGGAGTTCGCGGGTGCGCGCCTGATCAGTCGGAGCGCTCGAAGAAGCTACTGAATTTGGGGGCTGGAGGTCAGAATTTACGGACAGGGGGGCGCGTGCTCCGCCAAGGGAAGAGACTTGCATAATCGATACCTATGACTATTATTATTACTGCTAAAAAACTAATTATGCTTTGGCTAAACGGGCGGTAAGGCGCGATTTTGTGCGCGAGGCTTTGTTCGCCTTATACACGCCTTTTTTAACGCCTTTGTCCATCAAGCTGTAGACCGTGTTGAGCTTCTCTTTAAGAGCTGCCGGTTCTACTTTCTGGGCAAGAGCGGACTCAAAGCCGCGGATGGCCGTCAATACGCTAGAGCGGTGGGAACGGTTGCGCAGACGGCGCTTTTCCGCTTGGAGGTCGCGCTTAAGGGCGCTTGGTTTTCTGACTGCTTCTTTTTTCTTGGTCTCTTCGGTCATGATTCCTCGACAGGGTTTGCGAATTTTGAAAGCCTGAAGTATACTGCGAGGGAGCATAATTCGTAAAGAAATGATCTTCTCCGAAAAAACTTTTCGTACATTTCTCGTCGTGGGATCGGGAGCTGCCGCCCTTGTTTTATGGGTGTTTGCGCTCAGCGCGCTGGCGCAAAATCTCCCATTGAAGCCTCTCGCTGAGGCGCGAATTCTCGGATGGGAGGTTGAAGAGGTGAAATCCGATCGCTTTGCCCTCCGCGCCCGCTACGCCTATGACTGGAATGGCAAGCCCTATACCGGGGCGACCCTCTTTGCCCCTGTCTATCTCAACGAGATTTCAGCGGTTGCGGGACTCAAAAAAGAGGTTGCCGCGCCGACTCGTGTTCTCTGGATCAATCCCGCTCATCCCGAGCGCTCTTCTTTGGAAAGGGTTATTCCGTCGGGTCTTTTGGTTCGAGCGGCGATAGCCACTCTTGTAATGTTTTACTTTTCTTTTGTCTATGTAAGGAAGTATTTTAGATCTTGATTTTTTCGGATAATACAGGGATAATTAATGCGAATTAAATGTAATTGCGCATGTATTTTGCAGATGCTTGTTCTTATTTTCAGCCGGTTGAGCGAATTGACCCGAGCATGCTCTCTTTTGGCTCTCTCAAGGGGCGCTTGATTTGCCTCGAACTTTTCATCGAAAAATTATTTACTCTCCCTTTCGCTCTTCTCTGTAAATCGTATAAAACATTTTTTAGGCTCCTCGCTGCCGGCATAGGCGCCGCCCTTTTGCTTCTCAGCGCCGGGATCTCCGTTCGGGCGCGCGAATTTTTTATGCGCCGCTGCACGACCCTTTCCAAGGATCTGGCCGATTGGGTTCTTTTTCCCATCGCCGCTGCAACCTGTTTTGTTCGCCTCCTCCTCTCTTGCACGGTCCATCCGGCGCTCTATCTCAAAGGTTGAGGCGATCCCATTCCGCAGTCTTGCGGAGCAGGTATTCCAAGCCGATTTGCACCCCTTTTTTTAGCCAGTGCCATCTGGGCTTTGGCTTGGGTTTGAGAGACTGTTCGCAGTCGAGCAGCCTTTGCAGGGTGGCGCTGTTTTGAAGCGAGCGGTCGAGGAGGTCGCCCCGGAAGCGGGCTGTTCGCTTTTCGAGTTGGGCAAGTCCGAGCGGCTTTTTTGGAATGGGAAGCGGCTTTGAGAGATCGACGGGAAGGGGCGGCCCCTTCATGAGGCGCGCGCCGTCCCGGGTCGGGTCGAACTGATCATAGACAAGCCCTTTTTGGAGCGAGATGAAGTAGCCGGCCTCTCTCCGGAGGATCTCTTCTGAAAGCCGCAGTTTTTTCTTATTGTAAAGCCGGTCGTCGAGCAGCCAGACAAGGGCGTAGCGCTCCTTCGCATAGTCTCTCCTCCTCTCTTCAGCCTCGGGCGGCAGGATGAGCGAGCATTGGATCTCAAAGACAATTTTTTTCCTCTCCCAGCAAAGGTCCGCGATCCGTAAGATGGAGGGGAAAGGGCGCTCCATCTCCAGCTCGGGGATCGCCTCTTTCAGGCGGGTTTGGAAGACGAGGTGGTCGATGCTTTTGCTGTGGAGCCGGCACTGGGGTGCGTTTCTCAGGTGGCAAAAGTGAGGTCTCTTGTGGAGACCGGTTCTTTTTTGCACCGGGCATCGGCACTCGGGGCATCGGTAAGTTTGAAGAGGGGCCGCATCGGCGGCAAAGACAAGGTTTGAGTCGGTATCGAGGGCGTATAAAGCCATTGCAAATAATCGCTAAGAGATTATGATGTTGACGGAAAGGGGAGGCCTTGTCCAAAATCATTTCGGTTTGCTTTAAGCCGAAAAACAAGCTTAGCAAAAGAATCTTTTTCCCCCCAAGTATCCGGAGATCATGAGCAGCACGACTTCTTCTTCTTCTTTCAGCAATCCTCAGCATCAGCAAAAAATTGAGGAACTTGTAGGCCTTGCCAAAGAGCAGGGCTTTCTCACCTATGAGGAGATCAATGAAATCCTCCCGATGACCTTCGATTCGCCGGAGCAAATCGACCAGGTTCTCATTTTCCTCAGCGGGATGGACATCCAGATCCTCAACCAAGCCGAGGTCGAGAGGCAAAAAGAGCGGAAGAAAGAGGCTAAAGAGCTCGAAGGGATGCCCAAGAGGGCCGAAGGGACGTCCGACGACCCGGTCCGGATGTACCTCAAAGAGATGGGCTCCGTCCCCCTCTTGACCCGCGAAGAAGAGGTGGAGATCTCGAAGCGGATCGAAAAGGCGCAGGTGCAGATTGAAAAGATCATCATGCGCTTCCGCTACTCCGCCCGCGAGGCGATCTCGATCGCCCATTACCTGATTACCGGCAAAGACCGCTTCGACAAGATCATCTCCGAAAAAGAGGTTGCAGACAAAAATCTCTATCTCCAGCTCCTTCCCAAGCTCTGCGACCTGATGAAGAAAGAAGATTTTCTTCTCGAAGAACTCCTCGTACGCCTCCGCGACGCATCTCTGAAGAAGGAAGAGCGCGTCCAGATTTTGGAAGATGTGGAAAAGTGCCGCATCCGTCTCCAGGCGTACCTCCGCAGGTTCTGCTGCCGCCACAATGTGATCGAAGATTTCGGCGAAGTGATCCTGGCCAGCTACGACCGGTTCCTCACCCTGGAAAAAGAGGTCAACGAGCTGACCCCGCGCGCGGAAAAGAACAAGTTCGC
>DAIDLB010000295.1 GCA_027449725.1 Chlamydiota bacterium | reverse complement strand
TGCAGGGATCAAATTCAAAGACGGCGAAGAAGTAAAGGAACACGTAGCTTAACGGAAAAATCCGAGGATATGTTCATGCCTGAAACACAACTTTTGACAATATCTCCCGGTCGGAACATGTCAATCCTGACGGAGCGCGGTATACATGCAGTCTGAGCCGATCGTTTTAAAAAAAGTCCGCGTCCACAATCTCAAGGGCGTTGACTTGACCTTGCAGCCGGGCGGGTTGATCGTTTTTACCGGCGTCTCTGGCTCGGGCAAGTCGTCTCTTGCTTTCGACACGATCTATGCCGAGGGGCAAAGACGCTACATCGAGTCCCTCTCGCACCATGCGCGGAGGTTTTTGGGCGAGCTGCCCAAGCCCGACGCCGAGAGCATTTCCGGCATCGCCCCGACGATTGCGATCGAACAGAAACTCTCCGGCCGCACCCCCCGCTCAACCGTCGGCACCATGACGAGCATCTACGACTTTATGCGGGTGCTCTTTGCCCGCGTTGCAACGCCCCACTGCCCCGTGAGCAAGGAGCCGCTCTCCGCCTCGAGCCGCGAAAAGATCATTGCCTCGCTGCAGAGCTTCCCAGAAAAGACCAAGCTGATCGTTTTGTCCCCCTACGCCCGCTCGAAAAAAGCCGAATTCAAAGACGACTTTGCCGACCTTTTACGAAAGGGCTTTACCCGCCTCCGGATCGATGGCGCCATCGTCGAGATCGGCGATCTGGGCGGCCTCGACGGAAGCGTAGCCCACGACATCGATCTCGTGATCGACAGGATTTCGGTTACGCCTGAGACGAAGTCTCGTCTGGGGGAAGCCGCAGTACAGGCGCTCGATCTGGGCAACGGGTTTTTTAGCGTCCTCAATGCCGATACGGGCGAAGAGACCCTGTTTTCCCAGCACGCCCATGCGATGAAATCCGGCCTCTCCTATGGCCCGCTGGAGACTCACGACTTTTCCTTCAACCACCCGGCCGGCATGTGCCCCGCCTGCAAGGGTCTTGGGATCACGCAGGAGTTTGACCTCGACAAGGTGATCGACCCGGCCCTTTCAATTGCGGAAGACTGCTGCAAGATCGCCAGCTCCTACAACACCGTCCGCTTCGGGAACATCTACAACAATCTCGCGCGGCTCTACAAATTCGATGTCCAAACGCCTTGGGAAAAGCTGTCCGAGGAGGCCAAAAAGGTCTTTCTCACAGGCACCGAACAGAAGTGGACCAAGATGACGTTCGTTCATCCGGAAAAAAAGCAACGGTGGGTCGAATACGTCCATTGGCGGGGCGTTTTGCACGAGGCGAGAGAGCGGCTCAACGCCGCCAAGAGCGATCTCTACCGAAAAAAGATGGGCGAGCTGATGAGCGAATCGATCTGCCCCTCCTGCCAGGGAGCGAGGATCAAGCCCTATCCCGCCGAAGCGCGCCTCGGAGGCAAAAGAATCTCAGAAATCACGCAGATGACCCTCGAAGAGGCGGCTGTTTTTTTTGAAGCTCTCTCCCTCCCTCCGCTCGAAGAGAAAATCGCCTCCGAGCTCCTCAAAGAAATCAAGGAACGGCTCGGCTTTTTAACCCGGATCGGCGTCCACTACCTCTCGCTCGACCGGATTTCGCCCACGCTCAGCGGTGGCGAGTCGCAGCGGGTCCGTCTCGCCTCGCAGATCGGATCGGGGCTGGTGGGAGCGATTTACATCCTCGACGAGCCGTCGATTGGGCTGCACCCTTCGGACCATCATAAGCTAATCGGCATGCTCGAACGGCTGAGGGACGAAGGCAATACCGTCATCGTCGTCGAGCACGACCTCGAGACGATGCTCGCCGCAGATGAGATCGTCGACGTCGGCCCCTTGGCCGGCGTCCAGGGGGGCCGCATCCTCGCCCACGGAACCGTCCAAGAGATTTTAAACGCGGAGGACTCGCTCACCGGCGCCTATCTCTCGGGGAAAAAAAAGATCGAGATCCCAAAGACCCGCCGACCGATGGACCAAGGCAAACTGGAAATCCTGGAAGCCTCCCACCACAACCTGCGAAAGATCGATGTATCGATCCCTCTCGGCGGACTCGTCTCCGTCACAGGAGTATCGGGGTCGGGCAAATCGTCCCTCATCTCCGACATTTTGGCGCCTGCCCTCTCCAATCATCTGCATGGCGGCGAGCAGGCGGTCGGCAAACATCGGACGATCCTTGGACTTGAACATCTCGACAAAGCGATCGCCGTCGACCAGTCGCCAATCGGGCGAACACCGAGATCGAATGCCGCTACCTACACCAAACTCTTCGATGAGATTCGCGACCTCTTCGCCGAGCTCCCCGAATCAAAAACAAGAGGCTTTACTCCCGGCCATTTCAGCTTCAACGTCAAAGAGGGGTCATGTACCTACTGCAACGGTCTCGGCTCCGTCCGCGTCGACATGGATTTTCTCGAAGACGCCTGGCTGGAGTGTCCACAGTGCAAGGGAAAGCGTTTCGATCCCGACATCCTCGCCGTCCTCTTCAAAGGAAAAAGCATCCACGACGTCCTCAGTTCCAGCGTCGACGCCGCGCTGCAGCTCTTCGAAGCGCTCCCCTCGATCCGGCGCAAGCTCGAGATGCTCCAAAAGGTAGGCCTTGGGTATCTGACGCTCGGCCAAAGCTCGACGACGCTCTCGGGCGGCGAGGCGCAGCGGATCAAGCTCGCCCGCGAACTCGTCCGCCCCTCGACAAAACGGACGCTCTATATCCTCGACGAACCGTCGACAGGGCTCCACTTCCACGACCTGAACAACCTGATCGCCGTCCTGCAAGAACTGATCAACAAGGGGAGCACAATCCTCCTCATCGAACACAACATGGACCTGGTAAAGATCTCCGACTGGATCATCGACCTCGGCCCCGGAGCGGGAAAAGACGGAGGGCTGGTGATCGGCAGCGGAACGCCCGAGCAGATCGCCAAGCTGAAAACGGCGACCGGACTTGCCGTCAAAGCCGCCCTCGGCAAACAGAAGATCCCGGAAGCGGCAAAGAAAAAGCGTTCCATGCGGCCTGAGCGGGCGATCGAAATCAAAAACGCCTCTCAAAACAACTTGAAAGGAGTCTCCCTTTCGATTCCCCGCTCGAAGATCACCGTCTTCACAGGCCCGTCCGGCTCGGGCAAATCGTCGCTAGCCTTCGAGACCGTCTACGCAGAAGGGCAGAGACGCTACGCGGAGACGCTGCCCCCCTACGCGAGGGCCGGCATCAAGCAGCTTCCGAAGCCGAAAGTCGACAGCATCGAAGGTCTTTCTCCCGCGATCGCGCTCGAGCAAAAGACAGGCGGCCTCAACCCGCGGAGCACCATCGGGACGATCACCGAAATCTACGACTGGCTCCGGATCCTCTACGCCCATATCGGCGTCGCCCACTGCCCCGAGAGCAAAGAGGTGATCCGGACGATCGATAAAGAGAGCGTCGTCCAAAAAATTTTGAGCCTTCCCAAAGGGGAAAAGATTCAACTCCTCGCCCCCCTGCCGGAGCTGCGGAAAGAGAGTTTTCAGGAGCTGACGGACAGGCTCAACCGCGAAGGCTATCTCCGCATCCGGCTCAACAAGAAACTCTACCGCCTCGACGAAGAGATCCCCTTTGAAAAACACCGGAAAAACGAGATCGAGCTCGTCGTAGACCGGGCTGTCGTAGACTTGGCGTCGAAAGAGAGGCTCTTCGAATCGGTCGCCAAGTGCGCCGAGATCTCGGACGGGATCGTTACAATCGCAAGAGAGGCGGAAGATCTCTCCTTCAACCTCGCCTTTTACGCTGAAAAAAGCGGCAAATCCTATCCGCCGATCACGCCGCAGACCTTTTCCTTCAACGCGGCGGCGGGCATGTGCCTCGAGTGCCAGGGACTCGGCTTTGCCTACGGCGCCCATCTCGAAGAAGAAAAGAGCGTCATGCGCCTCTCTGCACTAGACCTCCTCGAGCGGCTCTGGCACGACAAAAGCTCCGGCGGCGCCCTCAAGGCCGCTGAAAAACTTCTCATAGAAATGGGCGTCGACCCCTATGAGCCGCTCAAAAAACTGCCGCGCTCCGATCTCGCCCTCTTCCTCAACGGCTCTCTTCAAACGGTGAAGATGCGCACCGGCCTCTGCCTCGGTTGGATCGGTCTTCATCCGCTCCTCGCCCGCCTTGCCCGCTTCGGCCACGCCGAATACAAGCAGGCGCTCCTCCCGCTCCTCCGCGAACACCCCTGCCCGGCCTGCGAGGGAGAGAGGCTCAACCCTCTAGCGCGCCATGTCGCCCTAAATGGCCTGACGCTGCCGAAATTCTGTAAGCTGACCCTCTCGGACGCGAGCGCCTTCATCAAAAAGCTCCGCCTCCCCCCTGAAAAAGCGCAGCTCCTCGAAGAAACCCTTTCACAAATCCAAAAGCAGCTCTCGTTTTTGATTGAGATCGGCCTCCACTACCTCTCCTGCGACAGGACGGCGCCAAGTTTAAGCGGCGGCGAACTGCAGCGGATCCGCCTGGCGCGCCAGCTCGGCTCGGGGCTGACCTCGTGCCTCTACGTCCTCGACGAGCCGACGATCGGCCTCCACCCGCAAAACAGCGACAAGCTCTTCGAAGCGCTGTCCCATCTCCGCGATCTGGGCAACACGCTCCTCCTCGTCGAGCACGACCCCTCCATCATCGAGCGGGCCGACTATCTCTTCGACTTCGGCCCCCTGGCCGGCAAAGAGGGCGGCCGCATCACGGCGCAGGGCACTCTGCCCGAGATCTGCAAAAACCCCGACTCCCTGACAGGGGCCTACCTAACCGGAAAAAAACACATCCCCTACCCGAAAAAGAGGCGCCCCTTCCACCCGGGCATCCGGATCGAAAACGCATCGATGCACAACCTGAAAAACCTCTCCCTGACGCTTCCAAAAGCGGCCATCGCGTGCCTCACCGGCGTCTCGGGCTCCGGCAAGTCGACCCTGATGCGCCATCTCTTACGCCATGCAGCCCAGATCGCAACCTCATCGAGAAAAAAACTCGAGCAGGTCGACTTCGGCGGCGCCTCCTTCTTTGGCCTTGAAGAGTTCGAGAGCGTCATCTGCATCGACCAGAGCCCGATCGGACAGACCGCACGGGCAGACGTGAGCACCTACACCGAGATCCAGCCTCTCATCCGCGAGTTCTTTTCCCAGCTGCCCCAAGCCCAAGCGAAGGGGCTACAGCCCCGTTATTTTAGCCCGAATCATTTGCGCGGCATGTGC
>DAIDLB010000294.1 GCA_027449725.1 Chlamydiota bacterium | reverse complement strand
AAAATCGACGAACCCTTACTTTGTAGCAATCCCCTAACCTTTGGAGTTTTTTTATGTTCAATCCAATTTCTCCGGATATGCAACCGCCAACCGTCTCCACAGAAATGACGCCTCCCCGACAAGTGGCATTCACCGTCCGCGAAGTGCCGACAATAAACCGATTTACCGTACAATCCCCCACACCACCTAATCAGGATTTGCGCAATCGGGTTCAAACTGTATTGCCTCGGCACATCCAACAGAATTTGGAACGGGAAAAACAAATGCAGCAGAAACCGAGTTCAAACATCTGTTCCGATTGCGTTCTAATGTAATTCTTGACTCTTTGTTCGCGCTTTCCTAAATAAGCTTTTAGGAGGCTCGGGTCTTGGATAGGCAAAAGCGCCGCCTTGCAGCGGCTTTCCTTCTTCTTTCACTCGGCGGGTGTTCAACGCAGATGTTCAATGCGGCGCATCCGAACAAATTCTCTCCGCCTACGCCGTATGCGACCTGGTCGCCGATGAAGGGAAGCAGGCTCATCTCCGCCAAAGATTGCCAGACGCTCTTGCCGAAAACATTCGGAAAAAACGAGCTTTCTTTAGCGGAACTGATCGACATCGCCCTTCAAAACAATCCGTCGACCAAACAGACCTGGGCGCAGGCCAGATCCGCCGCCGGCGTCTACGGCCAATCTCTAAGCGACTACTTTCCGAACATCCAATTCGATGGCAGCTATATTCGAACGCGCGGCTCGACTCCCGGCCTGCAAGGAACAATCACATCGCCGACCTCCACCACATCGCAAACCGCGGCCACGTTTCCCAGTTCGGGAGTGATTACCAGTTACCAAACCAACGTCTCGCCTGACATCCTCGTTACCTACACCCTTCTCGACTTTGGAGCCAGGAGCAGCATCGCCGAAATCGCGCGCCAGGCACTCTATTACGCAGACTTGACCCACAACCAGCAGATCCAAACTGTTCTGCAGATCGTGATGAACGACTACTACTACTATCTCTATCAATCGTCCGTCCTCCATAGCGATGAAGCGAACCTCGAAAACGCGCAGGCAAGCCTCGATGCCGCCAACCAGCGCTTTGCCTTGGGACTCGCCGCTCTAGGCGACGTCGCGCAGGCAAGGACGCAGTTTTTGCAAAGCAAGATCACACTGACCAATCAAAAGCAGGCTGTGGAGAATGCATTCGCCCAGCTTGCGGTTGATCTCGGCGTCCCGGCAAACATCCCCTTTCGAGTACAGCCGATGCCGGAGAAAGTTGAGGCTACTCCCGTTTTAGCCAGCATCGACGCCCTCGTCGAGCTGGCGCAGAGCCAAAGGCAGGATTTCCTCGCCGCGCAGGCCAACGTCTGCTCCAAAGTAGCCGGAGTGCAATATGCGAAGTCGCAAAGATACCCCCTTTTCAACGGCAGTTTCGATATCGGCCGCACCTGGTATAAATGGGACGTCACGGACGGATACCATTTCGCCGGAGAAATAAGCGTCACATTTCCCCTCTTCGCCGGCTTTTACTACACGAACGGCATCCGAAAAGCCAAAGCCGACCTGGAAACGGCGCGCGCGCAAATGCTGCAATCAGAGCTCGTCGTCATCCAAAACGTCACGACCAGCCACATGGGGGTGAAAACCGCCGCAGACAACCTGCAATTTTCCGAAGAATATCTGAAGGCGGCCGAGCTGGAGTTTGACATCGAGCTGAAAAGCTATAAGGCAGGGACAGCGACGATCCTCAACGTCCTCAGCGCGCAAAGCTCGCTGGCAGATGCGCGCTCGAAAAAGGCGGGAGCGGAATTCCAGTGGTTCAGTTCGCTCGCCGCCCTAGCCTATGCGACCGGCTCTCTTTGCTTCGACACCCTTTGCCTGCAACCCGAAGAGGCCTCATGCGACTGATGCTCCTCCTTCTCCTCTGCCTTTCCGTCTCATGCGGCAAAAAATCGCCTCCACCAAAGCGCTCCTACCCTGTTACAATAGGTAAGACCGTGCAAAAAACGGTGCCTCTCTACATCGAGGCGCTCGGCCATGTCGAGCCGATCATCACCGTCCAGGTCCGCTCGCGCATTGAAGGGGAACTGATGGACGTCTACTTTACCGAAGGACAGGAGGTGAAAAAAGACGATCTCCTCTTCACCATAGACCCGCGCCCCTATGAAGCGAGCCTCAAAAACGCCAAGGCCGCACTCGACCGGGTGACAGCCGAATTGATCCTTTCCGAAGAGAAGGTGAAGCGCTATGCGCAGCTCACCCGCGACGAATACTATTCTCAGATCGACTACGAGTCGCTCCAGTCGAGCTATGCGGCAAATCTGGCCGCCGTCAAGCAGGCCGAAGCCAATGTAGACACCGCCGCCCTCAACCTCGAATATTGCTGGATCTACGCTCCGATCGATGGACTTACCGGAATTTTGCAGATCGATAAGGGAAACCTCGTGAGCGCCGACGGGCCGCAGCAGCTCATCACCCTCAATCAAATGGCTCCGATCTACGTCACTTTTTCGATCCCCGAAATGCAGCTCTACACTGTGAGAAAGGCAAACGCCAAAGGAGCGCTCAAAACGCTGGCCGCCTTCGAGAGTTTTGACACCGAGTCGTTTGAGGGCAAGCTGCAGATGTTCGACAATATGGTCGACAGCCAAACCGGCATGATCAATCTCCGTGCGATCTATGAAAATACAGACCGCGCCCTTTGGCCAGGCCAGTTTGTCCGAATCCGCCTCGTTACAGCCGAAGCAAAAGACGCGGTGCTCATCCCCTACAGTGCAATCCAGCAGACGCAGTCGGGGCCGATTGTCTACGCGGTGAAAGCGGACAATACGGTCGAGATCAGGCAGGTCGAGCTGGGACAGAGGGAAGACCAGAATGTGATCGTACTCAAAGGACTGAAGGCGGACGAGCCGATCGTGATCGAGGGGCAGCTCAACCTGTATGAAGGGGCGAGCGTGTATGTGCCCTCTTCCACGCCGACGCCTCTGCCTGCAAAGGGAAAGGGTAAATGAATCTTTCCAAGGGTTTCATCGAACGGCCCGTCATGACCACGCTGGTCATGGTCTTTATCCTCTTTTTCGGCCTCTTTGCCTATCGCGCGATGCCGATCTCCGACTTGCCGAGCGTCGACTTCCCTACGATCCAAGTCTCCGTCAACTACCCGGGCGCCAGCCCCGATACGATGGCCAACTCGATTGCGACGCCGCTTGAGCAAAATTTTATGACGATCGACGGGCTGCAGATCCTCTTTTCCACGAGCAACACCGGCTCTTGCACGATCGTTCTCCAGTTTGGCTTGGATAAAGACATCAACGCCGCCGCCACCGACGTCGAGTCCAAGATCAGCGCCACGCTGCCACAACTGCCTAAAAACCTTCCCAATAACCCAACCTACCAGAAGGTTAACCCCACCGCGACACCGGTCCTCTATTTCGCCATCATGTGCCCCACCATGACGCTCGGCTCCCTTTACGACTATGCCAACACCTTCCTCGGCGAACATCTCTCTATGGTCGATGGAGTCTCTCAAGTCTCGGCATACGGGTCAGCCTATGCCGTCCGCGTTCAGGTCGACCCGCAAAAGCTCGCCGCCAAGAACATCGGGATCGACCAGGTCGTCCGGACCGTCCAGGCCGGCAACGTCGACATCTCCACAGGAACGCTCTACGGAAAGAAAGAAGACTTTACAATCGACGTCGATGGCCAGATCTTCGAGGCGGCCGGATACAATGACCTCGTCTTGAAAAATCAGGACGGCACGCTTCTAAAAATCAGAGACATCGGCAATGCCCTCGACAGCCTGCAAGACGACAAATACTTCATGAACTACGTGACGCCGGAAGACGGCTCGACGCCGGCGATCATCCTCTCGGTCCAAAAAATGGCCGGATCGAACACGATCCAGGTGATCAACGGGATCGATAAGGTGCTGAATGAATTGAGTCCGCAACTGCCTGCGGGGTTGAAAATCACCCGCGTCTACGACCAGTCGGAGACGATCCTCGAGTCGATCTCCGAGTTGAAGATGACTCTTTTCATCGCGTTTCTTCTCGTCATCGCCATCATCTACCTTTCTCTCGGAAAAGCGGTGAATACGCTGATCCCCGTCCTGGCCCTGCCAATCGCCGTCCTCGGCACCTTTCCCGTGATGTATCTCGCCGGATTTACGATCGATATCCTCTCGATGCTCGCCATCACGCTCTCCATCGGCTTTCTCGTCGACGATGCGATCGTCGTGCTCGAAAACTCGGTACGCCACGTCCAGCTTGGCCAAACGCCGAGAGAAGCGGCCATCCTGGGCGCCAAAGAGATCAGCATTACAGTGATGACGATCACGCTCTGCCTCGTCTCAGCTTTCATCCCGCTCATCTTCATGACCGGCATCATCGGGCGGCTTTTTCGGGAATTTGCGATGACGATCACGATCGCCGTCCTGGTCTCGGGCTTCGTCTCTCTGACCTTGACGCCGATGCTCGCGAGCCGCTGGGTGAAAAGCTACGATGTGAACCGGAAAACGAGGATGGAGCGGCTCTCTGAAAACCTCAACGAAAAGCTGCTTGGTATCTACGAGCCGTGCCTCAAGTGGGCGCTTGCCCACCCGATCACGATGCTCTCCTTCGGCTTTTGCAGCGTCGTCCTCTCGCTCCTTCTCTTCGTCGTCGTACCCAAGGACTTCCTCCCGCCCGACGACGTCGGCTTTCTGCAGGGCTTTACCTTGTCTCGCGACGGGACTTCGCCCTTTTTGATGAACGACTACCATGAACGGGTATGCAAAATCCTCACCGACGATCCGGCGATCGAAGCGGTCATCTCGGTCGCCTCTTATACCAACCCGAACGAGGGGCTCCTCTTTGTCCGGATGAAGCCGTTCAAAGACAGACCCAACATGAACGTCGTGAAAAAAGAGCTGACGCAAAAACTTCGGGACATCGTCGGGATCAACGTCTACCTCTCCCCGCTCCCCCTCATCAACCTCTCGATCGGGACGACAACGCAGGCGCTCTACCAATACAGCCTCACCTCGCTCGACCGCACTTCGCTCTACCAGTTTGCGCCCACCCTTCTTCAGGAGATGTCTGCCGACCCTTTATTCGCCCAAGTCTCAAGCGACTTGCGCGACAAGCAGCCGCAATGGGACCTCCATATCCTCCGCGACCGCGCCTCCTATTACAATGTAACGGCAGACCAGATCGAAAACGTGTTCAACTACGCCTATTCGACGAACAAGGTCTCGCAAATCAACGCTGTCATCAACCAGTACGACGTGATCGTCGAAACACTCCCTCAATTCTACCGCGATCCGTCGGTCCTCTCCAAACTCTATGTCAGCTCACTGAATAACAGCCTCGTCCCCCTGGCGGAAATCCTCGAGACGAAAGAGTCGGCAGGACCGCTCACGATCAACCACCTCAACGGCATCTCCGCCGTCACCCTCTCCTTTAACCTGGGAGACGGCGTCTCGCTTGGCGAAGCGGTCGCTAAACTCGAGCAAATGACAAAAGGGCAAATGCCTCCCGGCATCCTCGGCCATGTGCAAGGGACAGCCGACGTCTTTTCCACCTCGTTTAAGAGCTTGATCTTCCTCTTCCCCCTCGCCTTCTTCGTGATCTATATCGTTCTCGGCATCCTCTACGAAAGCTTCATCCACCCCCTCACCGTCATGAGCGCACTCCCCCCGACGCTTCTCGGCGGCCTCTTTACCCTGCTGATCTTCAGAGAGACGATTTCGATCTATTCGTTCGTAGGTCTCATCATGCTAATGGGGATCGTTCTCAAAAACGGGATCATGATGGTCGACTTCGCGGTCGAAAGACGGGAAAAAGAGGGCAAGAGCGGCTATGACGCGATCTACGAGGCGTGCTGCATCCGCTTCCGCCCGATTCTGATGACGACGGTGGCGGCCATGATGGGCGCGGTGCCGATTGCGCTCGGCATCGGCGGCGCGATGGCGCAAAACCGCAAGGGACTCGGACTTGCCGTCATCGGCGGCCTCCTCATTTCCCAAACCCTAACGCTTCTCCTCACCCCGGTCCTCTACCACCTCTTCGAGGAACTGCAGGAAAAACTTACTAAAAAGAAATGAAGCCTACTGAGAAACTGCATTGACGGCATTATTTTCCCATTTTTTAAAATCTTTGACAGGAGGATCTTGAAGGGACATTTCGTAATGAGCCCAAGCAGAATTGAGCGAATTCCACATCCTAAATACTCCATCAGATAAAAGAGGCAATCCAAGAGCAATATTTACCGGAGGTGCTGCAATTCGTACGCATAAAATACCGCTGATCGT
>DAIDLB010000293.1 GCA_027449725.1 Chlamydiota bacterium | reverse complement strand
GACTTTTAGCGGCAGCGGCATCGAGGATCCAGAGGGCTTTATGGCCGGGTTCGCCGAGGCGGCTGGCGGGGTAGTTGTCGGTGCTGAGGACTTCGGGGATGATGGCTTCTTTGGAGGCGCCGAGGGCGTAGATAGCGATGGCGCGGCTCTGGCGGATGCAGGGGTAGGTGAGGGTCATGCGCCAGGAGTTTTTTTGTGGGACGAAGTTTGCGGCGACGAGATGGTCTTCGATGGCGAGCGCGGCGGTGTCGGGGAAGAGGGAGGCGGTGTGGCCGTCTTCGCCGACGCCGAGCATGACGAGGTCAAGGGGGTGTTTTTTGATGAGGGCTTCGTAGTCGGCTGCGGCGGCATCGAGAGGTGTTTTTTCTGCTTGCATGCGAAAGATGTGATGGGAGGGGATGGGGAGGAGGGCGAGGCCGTTTTGCATGGCGGCGTGGAAGTTGCTGTCCGGATGGGTTGGGGGGACGGCGCGCTCATCGCTCCAGAAGAGGAATACTTTCGACCAGTCGAGGGCGTGGGGCTTTTGGGAGAGGAGGCGGTAGATCGCGTTGGGCGTGGAGCCGCCGGAGAGGGCGACGGCAAATCTGCCGTGGGCCTCGATGGCGTGGGCTGCCCTGTCGATCCAGTGCTGGACGGCATAGGCGATGGTTTCTTCCGCGGTGGAGCCGATGGCGAGGTCGCGGCGGTCGTCGAAGGGGCGCTCTAACATAGCTTTTTCTTGTCCAGGATGAGGAGTTCTTGCAGGGTGGCGAGGAAGAATGCGCTGGTCCCTTGCTGGAAGATCTCGCGGACGAGCGACTGTCCTGAGGCGGTCTGGCCGAGCATGTAGCGGACGGGGAGGTCGCACCGGTCGCGGGAGACGATCTGGATCGCTGCCTGATGTTTTGCTTGCGGCATCCGGGCGAGGGAGTAGCAGGTCTCGGCCTTAGTCTTGATCTCGAGGGCGATTACCGTGCCCGATCCGAGCGACTCCCAGACGGTGGGTTCTATGACGGCTTTGATCCCGCTATCGAAGGCGAAGTGAAATTTGCCCTCCTTTTCTTCTGCGCTCTTCAGCTTCCATGAGAGGCGGGAGGCGAAGAGGGCGAGGAGGACCATCGACTGGATTTTGAGATGGCAGAAAAATTCGGTGGGGCGCGCGTTGAAGACGATCCTGATTTCGGCGATGTCGTGGAGGTCGGAGAGCCTGTTTTCAAACGTCGCGGCGAGAAGGTCTCGCCACCCCTCTGTTCTTGCCCAGTTGAGGTCGGCGATATACATCCCTTTTTTGTTGAGTCGAAGGGCGGCTTCCGCGAAGTCGTAGAGACAGTCGGACGACTCCGAGTCGAAGATCACGCGGTTTGCCAGGTTGGAGAGCTTTTCAAAGAGGGGGTGTTTTTTTGCCGGATCGTCGGCCCAGAGGAGATAGATCGGCAGGTCGGGGACGAGGTGGGGGAGGACAAGAGAGAAAGCCCTCTCCCATTCCGACCCTGCGACGCCGATGTCGATGTTGTCGCAGGCGATCGCGTTCTGCCCTTCGGGAGCGATCACCGAGACCGCCGTTTTCAGATACGATTTTGAGGGGTCGGGGTCGTGCGCGAGAAAGAGGACGCGGCAGGGGAAGCGGTCGATGATCTTCTGGACGATCGTCCGAAAGTAGTCTGTTCTCGACGAGAGTTCGTTGAAGACGATCAGGTTGAAGAGCCCCGCCCGCATTTTGTTGGTTTTGGCGAGCTCGTCCCAGATCCGCAGAAGCTCGCTCTCGATTTCGGAGGGCGCTACGATTTGCTGTGTGATCATAGCTTGCGCCAGCTGCGGTTGTCTTTCGCGATCATCGCGTCGGCCTCCTCCGGCCCCCACGCCCCGCAGGGATAGTTGGGGAATTTTGGTTCCGTCTTCGCCCAATACTCCAAGAGAGGCGTGAAGATCTTCCACGAAGCCGCGACTTCATCGGCCCTCGCAAAGAGGGTGCTGTCGCCGAGGATGCAATCCCAGATCAGCCGCTCATACGCTTCGGGCGGCGACTGGCCGAAATAGGAGCCGTAGCGGAAGTCCATCTTTACCGGCTGGAGCGGGCTGCTCGGCCCCGGCACCTTGCAGTTGATCTTCATCGAGATCCCCTCGTTCGGCTGGATCCGGAGCGCCAAAACATTGGGCTCATTTTGCTTCATATGCTGCTGGAAAAGGACTCCCGGAGCGTCCTTGAACGTGATCGCAATCTCCGTCGTCCTCTTCGGGAGCCTCTTGCCGCCGCGGAGGTAGAAGGGCACGGTGCCGGCCCAGCGCCAGTTGTCGATGAAAAAGCGCAAAGCCAAAAACGTCTCCACCCGCGAGTCGGAGTTGACATTTTTTTCCTGTCGATACCCGATCGCACTCTCGCCGTTGACAAACCCCGGTCCATATTGTCCTCGGACGACATGCTCCTTAAAATCTGCTTCCGTCAGCGGGCGGATCGACTGGAGCACCTTCACCTTCTCATCGCGAATCGCCGCCGCGCTCAAAGATACCGGCGGCTCCATCGCCACCAGGGTCAAGAGCTGCATCATATGGTTCTGGACGATATCGCGCAGCAGCCCCTCCTCCTCGAAAAACGCACCCCTCGTCCCGATCCCTATATCCTCGGCTACCGTGATCTGGACATGGTCGATATGCTTGTAGTTCCAAAGCGACTCGAAGATCGAATTCGCAAACCGGAACACCAAAATATTCTGAACCGTCTCCTTCCCCAGATAGTGGTCGATCCGGTATGTCTGCGACTCGTCCAAATTCTTGCGGATCTCGTTTTGCAGCTCCGTCGCCGACGGCAGGTCGTGGCCGAACGGCTTTTCGATGATGACGCGCGACCACGGCTCACCGCTCTCCTCGTAGATCAGCCCGAACTTCTTGAGCTTCTCGATGATCACCGGAAAATATTTCGGCTGCACGGACAAATAAAAAACCCGATTGCCCCTCGTCGAAAACCGTCCGTCCAGCTGCTGCAAGAGCTTCGCCAGCGCCTGATACCCCTCATCCGAATCGAAATCGGAGCGGTGG
>DAIDLB010000292.1 GCA_027449725.1 Chlamydiota bacterium | reverse complement strand
CTGATGCGGCGTATTTAACGAATTTTCATGATGTGACCACAGGTAGCAACTTATATTATAACGCCTCAACCGGTTATGACAATGCCTCCGGATGGGGATCTTTTAACGGATCTAATTTGTATGCAAATCTAACGAATGCATCTATTGCGAAAGCGCCGCTTTGCTCCATCACTCTGAAGCACGATCAGCCTTTTGAGTGGGGAGAGATCGGAACCTATCAGATTGATGTATCGAATATGGGGACTGGTGCGACCACAAATCCGGTAGTTGTAACGGTTACTCTTCCACACAATCTTAAATACAGTTCCTTTACCGGTTCAGGTTGGGAGTTTAATAAAAACACATGTTCTTTCACGCAAAGCGCTGTGTTGAATCCCGGTTCGAGCTATCCGCCGATTGTATTGAATGTGCATGTAGCTAATTTTGTGGTGCATTCGTTAAACACTACAGCCACCGTATCAGGCGGAGGGTCTCCTTCCAAAACGGTTTCCGACTTAACGCCCATCCGATGGTGATCATTAAAAAAAGGGCCTGTATTGCAGAGGTATGGGCCTCGTTTGTCTCTAAAATCCAGTAGTCGTCTTCAGTTTCAGTGATCTCTTTGGTTCTCCTGTTCGATCCGAGCGAAATTGCTTGGACATGCCCAGGATCTCATTCGAACTTTTCCTACAGGAAAACCTTTAACATGGGCGAATTTAACGCCTGGAAGAGAACCACAGAACCGCTATTTTTTTTCTTGTCAGAGGCTGCCCTTTCATATAGCCTCCCGTTTTGGAGGAAATCCTGCTATGTGGGATCGTCTATGGAATTTTGCCGTTGATACGGCTCGAGATACGTTTGTGCCCCTCGTTTACGCTTATTGTGCCGTCAGCGGTAATTTCTTTCTCAATAGCGCCGCGACCGATGCTGCGGGGCTCGAGCGTGCCGGCAACGTCCTCTTAAGTCCCTTTCAGTACGTCTTCTGCGGGCAGATCGCGACGCCGGCAGGCGAAGGGGAGTGGGTCTACACGCAGCGCTTTGACTACAAAGACGCCTTTTGGTTCAAGATGGGCGCAAGCCTTCTCGCTCTGCCCGCCAGCGTTAGTCTGGGAGCTGCCGTTAAAGGGCTTGCCTGCCTTTCTTCTACGACTCGAAACCGGATGGAAGCCAGAATTGCCAGCTACCGAAATGCAAGTATATCCTCGCACCTTGAGGAATATCGGGCTTGGGGGATTCAAATAGGGGAGGCGGGGTGGGCTGCTTCCAAAGGTTATCAAAGACGGCCCGGAGATGAAAACTGCCTCTCGATCGAAAAAGAGGCGCTACGCGCCATCGCTTCCCTTCTCAATAAAGCGAATATTCCTTGGTGGGTCGATTGCGGCACCTGTCTCGGCGCTTATCGCTATGGAGGCGTTATTCCCTGGGACGAGGACATCGATATCGCCGTCCTCGAGCCCGACTTCGATAACGTGCGCAGAGTCCTTTTGCAGCTCGATCCAAAGAAATACATCCTTCAGGACTGGTCGGGCCGCCTCAATCCCCAAAACTACTTCAAGGTCTATATCTATGAAACGCGCACCCTAATCGACATCTATCATTTTGCCATCGAACCGGAAACGAAGACGCTCCGTTACATCTTCTCTCTGGAGACAAGCCATGTCTTTCCCGAATGGTGGAAGGTCCGCGAAAGGCGCTTTAAAGTCCCAACTTCCTTCGACACGGTCTTCCCTTTGAAAAAAGCTCTCTTCGACGGCGTAGAAGTCTACATCCCCAACGATCCGATCAAGTACCTAGAGCGATACTACGGCTCGAATTTGGATCCCGTAAAAGTATACGATCCAGCAACCAAACGCTACGAAAAAGCGCTCGATCATCCCTACTGGCAAAGACAATACGCCCACTAAAGATTAGCCCTTCTGCCAAAAAGGGTATTAGGCGATTGCCGAATCGATCGCGGCTCTGCCGCAGTTTGTGTAACGTCTGATAATACATCTTATGTAATGTAGAGAAGGGGGGCCTCAAGCCGCCCCTTTCTTGACGAGGTAGAGCGCCCGGTCGGGCTGCTCTTCAATCTCTTTTCGGTAGCATGCCGCCCAAACGCTTGCGTGGAGCAGGACTTTGGAAGGAAGCGACCCTTCCAGAACATCGCCGCTAGCCCAATCGATGAGAGCTTTTTCCGTCCCATAAGTAACAGTGAATTGGCCGGGGCCTGCGCTTTTGATCTCCATTCTGGAAGTAGACGGTGACAGCTCTTTGCTTTCGGATCCGAACACAAGGTAATATGTTCCTGCAATCCCCGCCAAAGCGACAAGAGAGCCGGCTACGACTTCCTGGATGCTGTGGCATTGATTGGCAATCGTTCCGCAAAGCAATACAGTGTCTTTCAGCGCGTTGAGCGCACAGCATGTGATAAGAGCTCTTTTCTCCTCAGGCGTGCAGTTTGCGCTAAGGGATTTCGTGATGCTGAAGCCCAGGGCTGAAGTCATGACCTTTGTTAAAAAGTGGCCCGACGGGTTCAAAATTTGTGGAATCGGGCTAAAGATCGTTTGAAGCAGCGGTTTTAAAACGCCAAGACTTCCCAGCATCCCTACCCCTAAAATTAACCCGCCTGCGATCTTTTGCTCTCTTGTGATCTCACTTTTAACTATTTCAACAATTCGAGAGGGGTCGGATTTCGCAATCGCCTTGGCAAAGATCGGAGCGCATATGGAACCTGCCGGCGCAAACCACTTAATTTCCTCTTGCCCAACCGAGTTGATCCCATTCAAAAGAGAGTTGCTGAATCCAGCTTTGCAAATAGCCGAGTCTTTCGGCGTCCACAAAGATACTCCCTGAAAGGCCCGAATGGCAATGCCGCTCAACGTTCCGACAGTAAGAGCTCCAAAGCTGGTCGCCGCCTGCCAGGAAGGAGCGTAATTCAGAGGATTTAATTTCATGATAAATGGTCTTGGTTCGTTTTTCTGTAAATAGTATGAAGCATTCCTCTCCTTTCCGTCATTGATTAAAATAAATGCTTGCCATACGGTGCCGAAAAGAGGTGGGTATGAAAATTTTTCATTCGATGGGCCATGTAGCCGGGGGTTCACTGTTGATCGCAGGCACGTCGATCGGGGTCGGCATGCTCGCCCTTCCCATAGCCACCGGATCAGCGGGCTTTTTGCCTGCGGCTCTGATCTACTTCTTCTGTTGGCTTTTTATGATTGCGACGGCTCTCCTCCTTGTCGAAGTGAGCCTTTCGATGCCGAAAGACACGAGCTTCATTTCCATGGCTGAAAAGCTGCTTGGCCCCACGGGGAAAAAGATCTTCTGGGTGACCTACCTTTTCCTCTTTCTGACCGTCATGATCGCCCACATTGTCGGCGGCGGCGCCGTCCTCCGCGAGATCTTTGGAACAGGCCTCTCCGGCGCCATCTGGACGATCCTCTACGCAGCGGTCATTGCACCGATCGTCTATCTCGGCACCCATACCGTAGACCGAATCAACATCGCTCTTTTCTCCGGCACCCTCCTCTCCTACTTCGCCTTCGTTGCCATCTCCTACGGCTATGTCGACACCTCCCTGCTCTCCCATATCGACTGGGGCATGACCTGGCTCGCCGTGCCAATCCTCTTTACCGCCTTCACCTTCCAGGTCATCATCCCAACGCTCATGACCTATATGGAGAGAAACGTCCGTAAAATCCGGACTGCCATCTTTGTCGGATCGTCGATCCCGCTCGTCATCTATCTCGTTTGGGAATTCCTCATCCTCGGGATCAGCCCGCCGGACGCTCTTGCCGACGCGGCCAAAACGGGAAAAAACGCCGTAGAGCCGCTTCAATATTTTGTCGACAGCGCCTCTCTCACCGCCGTTGGAAAGGCCTTTGCCTTTTTCGCCATGACGATGTCCTTTGTCCCGCTGGCTCTCTCATTTTTTGATTTTCTTGCCGACGGTTTGAAATTGAAAAAGAAGGGAAAAGAAAAAACTCTGCTCGTCCTAGCGATCTTCACCTTGCCGCTCATCATCGCCCTGATCTACCCGACGATCTTCTTAACCGCCCTCGGTTACGCCGGAGGGATCAGTTGCGCCTTCCTCTTCGGGCTCATGCCTCCCCTGCTCGCCTGGCT
>DAIDLB010000291.1 GCA_027449725.1 Chlamydiota bacterium | reverse complement strand
GCTGCCTGGTTTCCCAGGTATACGACCGGCCGGAATTCACGGAGAGCGAATGGAAAACAAATGTCTTGGCCAAACGGCTCATCCAAAAGCGAAACAACGACAAGGACTTTACAATCGCCCTGATCCCCGACTACACTCTCGAAACCTACACCCCCTCACAGACACCCAAAATGCTTCTCAGAAATTAGCGGAAAGTTCTGGTAATATTCGGGTAAATACGGAAAATGGCTTAAACCCAAAATGCCTTTATAGTAAACACCCGTTCTATCATCAGGATAAAGTTTGGTAACTTGCTTATATGGATGCATTTCGAGTCTTGGGTTATCTCCTGATTGATGAAATGTCTTAAGCTTTGGACAGCATCCCAATCCAATAAATGCTTCTGCATCGAATCTGTCTCTGTATTTGATATCACAGTTACATAAATAATCCCCTCGGCCCCACCAAAAATTCCCGGCAAAAATAATTCCTTGCTTTGCGAGGGTAAGATCAACTCCGCACGCATCAAATTCATCGAGCGCCTGAAGGCAATCCTTCCACTTCACGATCAAAAAATATTCCATGTATTTTCGCCATAAACGGCGATTTTCTCTTAAGAAAGGATCGCATTTGGACACTCCTTTGGTATGAAAGTACAGAATTTTACAACCCCGCGAATCTTTCCTTGCGATTTCACGAACCTTTTCTATCGCAGGAAATTCGTAAGAGCGTAAGTCCTTGCTGGAATGAATGATGGTAGTTTTATTTCTGTACTTGAAACGGTCGAATATCAAATCAAGTTCATCTGTTTTTTCGCCTACCGCTGTAACGGTCATGCTGTCAAAAACTTCGCCAAGGCCTGATGATTCAAGTACGGCAAGTTGATCCTGAACAACCTCGGACCAATTATTCATGATCGCTACATGGTAGACAAGATGGATCGGCATTTAGATGTGTTCATATTTGAAGCCGCTCATTTTTTCAAATACAATCTAGGAATCCGCTCGTTGAAATGGCAGAGGATCTCGCGCGGGTCGGTGCCTGAGAGAGCAGCCATTTCGTCGAGAGTAATGGAGACATTTCCCTGCCGGCCAAGCAAAACGACCTCGTCGCCGACAAACGCTTCATCAGATCCGATGTCTATCATAAACTGGTCCATACAGACTGCGCCTGCGATCCGGTAGTTTTTACCGCGAAGCAACACATGCATCCGGTTGGAAAAATCGCGCCGGTACCCATCGCCATAGCCGACCGGAATCGTAACAATTCGGGCCTGTTTTTCCGTGCGGTAAAGATGGCCGTAGCTGATCCCCTCGCCTGCTGCGACCACCTTGAAATAGGATATTTTTGCCTTGAGTTCCAGGCAGGGTTGCAGGCCAGGAAAGGCGCCTGGGAAAGAAAGGCCGTAACAGAGCAAGCCCGGCCGCACCATATCAAGCCAGGAGTCGGGGTAAAAGGCAATGCCGCCCGAATTGGCCAGATGCCAGAGGAGTCCGAGAAGGGAGATCTTTTCTTTAAGCCGCACCAAGCTTTCGATCTGGCGGAGAGTCGTCTCATCGCCCGGCGTCTCGGACATCGCAAGATGGGAATACACCCCTCGCAAAGAAAAGCAAGGGCTCGAGAGAAGATAGTCGATCAGGGCAAAAGCGCTCTCCGGCCTCACGCCCGTGCGCCGCATGCCGGTATCAACCTCGACATGGACAAGGCATCGCGCCCCAACCCGCTCCGCCCGTTCGGCGACAAGCCGGGCTTTGTAGAGCGAGCTGATCGTAAATTCGACCCGGTAGCGGATCAGATCCTCGATCTGGTCTTCATGGATCGCTCCCAGCACAAGGATCGGGAGCAGAATGCCGGCGTTACGCAAGGCGATCGCTTCCGAGAGGTGGGCCACTCCAAAGAAATCGACTTGTCCCGACGCCTCCGCCGCCTTGGCAATGGGAATGAGGCCGTGCCCATAGGCATTGGCCTTGAGGACGCAGCAAATAAGCCGACGGCCTACATGCTTTCGAATACGCGCCAAATTCCCGGAGAAGCAGCTGAGGTCAATCTCAAACCAGGCGGGATGCTTGTCAGGCGTTATAGGACGAGGAGCTGACATCGCCGCCCTTACCGGTCCAGTTGGTGTGAAAAAATTTCCCCCTCGGCTGGTCGGTCCGCTCATAAGTGTGCGCGCCGAAAAAGTCGCGCTGCGCCTGCAGCAAATTCGCCGGCAGCCTTTCCGAGCGATACCCGTCGAAAAAGGCGAGCGCCGAACCGGTTGAAGGGAGCGGAATGCCGAGGAGCGCGCCCTCTGCGACCACCTCCCGCCATGAATTGTGGCAGCGGCTCACCTCTTTTACGAAATAGGGATCGGCCAGGAGATTGGGCAGCTTCGGATTCTTGTCGTAGGCTTCTTTGATTTTTCCGAGAAAGCGGCTCCGGATAATGCAGCCGCCGCGCCACATGAGGGCGATCGAGCCGAAATTGAGGTTCCACTTGTTTTCCTCGGAAGCTTTTCGCATCAGCATGAACCCTTGCGCATAGCTTGCAATCTTTGCAGCATAAAGCGCGTCCGCCGCCTTGGCTCCGAATGCTTTTGTATCCCCTTCAAAGTTTTTTCTCGGGAAGTGATAGAGCTTGCTCGCCTGCACACGCTCCTCTTTGAGAGCAGAGAGGCACCGGGCAAAGACTGCTTCGGCGATCAGGGTGACAGGCATCCCAAGCTCAAGAGCGCTAATGCCGGTCCATTTGCCGGTCCCCTTCTGCCCCGCAGCATCGAGGATCTTATCGAGCAGGGGCTTGCCGTCCGCATCCATTTTGGCAAAGATCTGGTAGGTGATCTCGATTAGGTAGCTATTGAGCTCGCCCTCGTTCCACTTCTCAAACATCCTGCCTAAATGGGCGTATCCGACGTCCAAGCCATGATGAAGGAGATCGTAGGCCTCGCAAATCAACTGCATGTCGCCGTATTCGATCCCGTTGTGCACCATCTTGACATAGTGGCCCGCTCCCCCGTTTCCGACCCAATCGCAGCACGAATCGCCGTCTTCCGACTTCGCCGCAATCGCCTGGAAAATCGGCTTCACATGGGGCCACGCCTCGGCGCTCCCCCCCGGCATGATGGAAGGACCGTGGCGCGCCCCCTCCTCTCCTCCCGAGATCCCTGTCCCGATAAAAAGGATTCCTTTGTCTTGCAGCTCCTTGCAGCGCCTCTCCGTATCGACAAAAAAGCTGTTGCCCCCGTCGATCACGATGTCCCCTTTTTCCAAGAAAGGCAGGAGATGGCCAATGAACTCGTCGACCGGATCGCCCGCCTTGACCATCAACATGATCCGGCGCGGCCTTTTGAGCTGCTTCACAAAGGCAGCCAAGTCATGCGATCCAAGGATTTTTTTGCCCTTGGCCGGCCCCTGGAGAAATTCGTCCGTCTTGGAGGCGGTTCTGTTGAACACCGCGACTGTAAAGCCGTGGTCGGCCATGTTTAAAACAAGATTTTGCCCCATGACTGCGAGGCCGATGAGTCCGATATCCGCTTGCATTGTCCTATCCTTTTTTGAACCCAGTATACGGGAAAGAGAGATTTTTGCCTTGAGAAGAGATCTCTTTTTGGTGTATAAGAGATGGTCTTTTGTTCTCGTAGCTCAGTGGATAGAGCGGTCGCCTCCTAAGCGACAGGTCGCAGGTTCAACTCCCGCCGAGGACGCTTTTTAATATTCCCGGTGGATATCCCGCTCAAATCCGATCACCTTCATCACAAAAATCGAGCGGCCTGCCGAAAAGCTGGTCGCCATTTCTTTGGACAGCACCTCGAACACTTTGTAATGATCACCCACAACAAGGGTGCTGGCCGCGTTCGTAATCACATCCAACTCTTTATGTGATTTCAACCTCACAATAAATGCTTCAATGGGTGGAATAAAATCATCGGCCAGGGGATATAAACTCAATTCAACAGTGATCTTTTTCATGGTATTTGCAACTCCTAAAACTTAAAAAACAGACTGGTGAAAGGATACAACTTTCTGACTTTAAAAACAATCAACACAAAATTTCTAGATCTAATGGGTGTAATCTGCTACGATCGGTTGCCCTAATCAAAAGGGGATGCTGCAATCATGGCAACCTGGCAGGAGATCATTCAGAGATATCACATTAGGCATCACAATCAGATCGCAAAAACAGCGGCCCCGCTGCGCCACCACTTTCATATCACCTGCATAGACTACATCAAGATCGATAACGGAGGAAAATTCTCCTATTTATGCACCCGTCCCGAATGCTCTGAATACTACGCAGCTGAGGGGCTCTATATGGCCGACCCGTATTTCAGACATCCGTCTCTGCATCGATCCGGCCTTTTCAATATAGACAGCGTCGGCTCGAATGAATTCAAAAAAAACAATCGCAAGGTGAGCGATCAGTTCAATCTTTATTTCCCCCTGATCCTTTCAAAAAAAACGGCGGATTCCGTCGAGTTCTTCTGCTTTGCGGGAGAAACACCCGATGCATTGCAGTCCCTCTATCTGCATCATGCTCCTCTGCTCAAACTGTTTGGTTCCTATTTCAAACAGGAACTCAAAGCGATTTTGCGCCAGATGGACGAGGAATCCATTTCCCTGGCCGAACTGCTGGGAGAGGCTTTTTATGAGGGCGTAGAACCTTCCCATGCAATTGGCGAAGAGGCCCTTCACACAACCCTGATCGCTCTGGGCAAGACAAAAGACGTGGAAATGGCCGCTTCTCTCTCTCCAAGAGAACGAGACTGCCTGAGACTTCTGATCCATGGCAACTCGGCCAAAGATTCAGCTCTTGAACTCGACCTTTCTCCAAGAACGATCGAGTCCTATCTGGAAAACATCAAGAACAAGCTCTGCTGCTGCAGCAAACGAGAACTCTTCTCTATTGGATCTGATTTTGCCGACTTGGGTCTTCTTTAACAAGAATCAGATACCCAAAGGTCAAAGCAGACATTACAGCGGGATAAATGCAGCAGATGGGAAGAGATTGGAACCGCTCAAAAAGAACCAGGCAAATAGGCACTGTGCTCCCCCCAAAGACCGACATCGCAAACGCCGTGCTGATGAACACCCCCCTGCAGCGCTCATGCGGGGGAAACTGCCGAATCGTCCAGCTATGAATCGGTCCGATGACAAGGCAGGCCAGCACGGTCATGACCATCTGCACTACCTGAAAACTGCTGCAATAGGCTGCAAGCGGGAGGATCGTGGCGGCGAGGAGGAGAGCGCCGGATGCAATCATTCTCACAACTCCCACTTTGTCCGCAAAATAGCCGGCTGCCACTAAACAGACCCCATATGCAATTAGGGATTTAAACGTCTCGAATCCCCCCGATTCCGCCGCATAGGCCAGGGGAAGAAAGAGAAAAATAAAGGATGCGAAAATAAAAAAGAGGCCAATCACGAGGACAGTGCCGAGAATCCGGGGCCATTTATCCCGGATCAGGGAGAAAAGGTCGATGGAATCGAGAGACTCTTTGGAGATCGCGCTGAAAGCAGGCGTTTCCCTGCAGTGGTTTTTTAAGAGATAACTGAGAATGCCGCCGCCGGCCCCAATCAAAAAACAGGTTCGAATCCACAATTCATTTTGCGTAGACAGAGAAAAAGCGGCAAATCCATTGGCCAAGAGTAGGCCCAATACGGCAAAAAGGCAGCTCATGCCGCTCATCAACCCGTTTTTTTTCCCCTCCGCATGTTCCAGCGCAAAAACAACAGAGCCGCTGTACTCCCCGCCCGAGAAGAAATATTGCATGCAGAGAAGAAGACAAAAAGCCGCCCAAGCCCAGCTACCGAGCAGTTGGATCGGGACCAGCCCCATCAACCCTGTCGCGACCGCAAGCCCAAATGTCGAATAGAGGCACGTTCTGTTTCTTCCCCGCTTATCGCCAATAAGCCCATAGTAAGCAGCCCCCAGCGGATAGAAGAGGCAAGAGCCGAGAAAAATAAGACAGTAAGAAAAGAAGACGGCGCTCCAGGCCGACTCCTCAGCAAAGATCAGCTTGGCCAGAAAAGGGGCGGTAAAAGAATAGATAGCCATGTTGTATGCCTCGGACAAACTGGAAAACCACCCCACCCAGACTTCCCTGGAGAGAGCCCCTTTTTCCTCACCCGCAAAAATTTTCATCGCCTCGGCCATGATCCCCTCTTGCTTTTTGATACCGTAATCGTTACGGTACATTCTTTTCGGAAAGAGTATCTATGATGTGCGATTTTAAAACGATTCTACAGGAGCTCCCATGGACCCCATGAGCTACTTGAG
>DAIDLB010000290.1 GCA_027449725.1 Chlamydiota bacterium | reverse complement strand
TGGAGCAAGGGAGCCCGCAGCCAACGTCTTCGTCAACGGCAAAGAACTTTTTTCCGAACCTATGGACTGGACGAGGGATGTTTCTCTGAACTATTTTACCGTTCTTCTAACCGAGCTGCTCTTGGCACAGCAAAAATATTCTCCTCTCAGGACACAGCAATTGCTCGCCGGTTTATTCGACTTCGCAAAAGTTGAAATTCATCCTGTCTCCGTCCAGGATATTTCTATCCAATCCATGCTGAAAGCAGCCACATTCGGATTCGGCGGAAACGTCTTTTGGATTCTTAAATCTTTTTTTCCGCCAAAGTCTCCTTATGAGGTTCTCGACAAAAAGGACTATAAACCCACTTTGGAATTTTTTACTGATGAGTTCAGAAACTGTACAACAGTCCGAACGGCAGCGTTCTCACTGTTGAGAGCAAGGGCTTCCACTGATTCAAAAGAAGAAGTGGGGATCTTTGTAACCAAACTCATCAGCTCATTTTCCGGAGCTACGAATAGATGGTCGTTCAGAGTTGAAATTCCAAGCTTTGAGCCAAGTCCCTTTTGTTCTTTGCGCGAGCAAAGGGAAATCCACAAAGACCTGCTGAGGAAGTGAATCGACTCGGGCAGGAAGAGATCATGCCCGAGAATATCTTGAAATGCAGCCGTTATACCACAATCGGCCAAATTCCAAGTTTTTGGCCGATTGTGGTATATTTGCCTGGCTTAGCGGCGATCAACCACTGCACCCGCTTCGTACCATGCGATAGACTCCCTTCCTTCCCTGTCAAACTTGCGCTTGAGGCCATGGAGCGCATCGCTCACAAAGTTCTGCTCAAGATAGGGCCTTCCATCGTCGTAGTACTTGTTGAACTTGCCGTGCTTAAGCCCATCCCAATATTCGGCTTCAAAGACAAGAATACCCTCCGCATTCCAGCTCTGGCTCAACCCATCGAGGCGGTCCTTCGTATAGCGGCAGACCGACGCAAGCTGTCCCCCTTCAAAGTAAGAGCGCTCTTCCCCGTCGCGCAGATCATTTGCAAAATGGGTCTCCCGAAACATCTTTCCGGAAGGGAAGAACTGGATCGCCCATCCATTTCGCACATCGTCTTTGAAGGTGATCGTCGCGGCGATCTTTCCCGTTTGGTCATAATAGGTGGCCACGCCCTCTTTTTTTCCATTGACGTAGGGGGTTTCTCCCATTTTCTTGCCCTGGGCGCTATATTCAACCACAAGCCCTTGGAGCTGGTCCTCTTCATACATCGCTTCAACCGCGGGAATTTTCTCCCCCTGCTCATTCGGCGGGAAATAGACGATGTGCGGTCCGTCTTTCAGGTTGTTCTTATAGTGAAAGACAAATTCGCGCCCATCCTGTCCCTTCTGGGAATAGCGCCCTTCCATCTTGCCCTTGGCATAGCAGGCCTCTTCGACCAGAGCGCCTTTAGGATCGAACATCTGCTTGGCGCCGTCGAGCAGGCCATCCGCATAGACGAGGAGCGACTGCAGGGTCCCATCGGGATAATAGGTTTTTTCTTCGCCATGGAGTTGTCCTTCTTCGTTGAACTGATAGGCGCGTGCGATCCTTGCCTCATATTGTTTGGCAACAGCCCTGGAAAAATATTCGAAATGATCGCCTACCGGTTTATTCGCCCTGAAATGCTGGACGGAACGGAGAGTGCCGTCGGGATACCACGCTTTCCATTCGCCTTCCATCTCATCCTTTGCAAACGAGATGATCCTTTCGGGCTGTCCATTTTCATAGAACCACTCCTGAAGCCCCTCTTTTTTTCCATGCTCGAAACGCTGGCGAGCACGTATCAGGTCAGCTTTCCACCACCCCAAAAGAAGGCCGTGCGGCTGATCATTTTCATAAAACCCTTCGACGAGGAGATCTCCGGCTTCGCTCCACTCGCGCATCCAACCCATTTTACGTCCATCGGCATACTCGGCGCGGCTCTTGAGCTGTCCGTTTTCATGCCATTCGGAAAAGACTCCCTCCGGCAGATCCTTTTTGAACGACCCCTCATACTGGCAGAGGCCGTTCGGATGCCACATCGCCATCTGGCCGTCTCTCAGGTTCTCGGAAAAGTGGCCGCGGCAGGAAAGGAGCCCGTTTTCACGCCACTCCTCATGAATTCCATCCCGCTGGCCTTTGCTGAAATAGGTGCGGGTCTTGATTTGCCCGCCTAAAAAGTACTCCCTCTGCTCTCCCTGCAAAAGATCTTCGTCGAAGCAGTATTCGATCTTAGGGGAGCCGTCCGGATAATATTCGTTATAAAGACCATGCTTTTTCTCGTCCTTGAGAGAGAACTTGCGCACAATGATCCCCTCTTCATTCCGCTCAATGACAGGCTCAAGCAAAACGCCCTTATCATTGTAGAGGGCGACCATCGCTTCTTTTCCGTTCGGATATTTGCGCCAATGACGTCCGACCGGCTTCCCCCCTTTATACGATCCCTCGCCTAAAAGCGCGCCGTCTTCTCCGAAAAACTGTTCGCGCCCCTCTCTTTTCCCCTGCTTATAATTTACGCGGTAGCACTCCTTGCCATTGGCCAGATAGCCGATGTGGAGGCCAACCCGTTGTCCGGACCTGAAATCGCACACTTCGACCAGATTCCGCTTTTCGTCGTAACGCACATAAGCGGGATTTTTTCCGTCTCCATGAAGCGTCCCCTGTACATACTGGCTCTGCGACTTGATCGCCCCATCCGGATGCCACTCCATCGCCATCCCCTCGATTTGTCCATCGACGTAGGGGACAAGGGATAGCTTCGCGCCCGATTCGGAATAGAGAACCGCATCGCCCTGGAGCACCCCTCCTTGATAAAAACAGGTCTCCTTCTTTTGCCCATTTTCATAAAAGGATTCGGCAGATCCTTCCAAAACGCCTTGTTGATAATGGGAGAGAGCTTGGATGCGCCCATCTGGATAAAACCTGGCCCACTCGCCGTCGAGAAGCCCCCGATTGTACCTGGCGGCTCCAATCGGCTCCCCCTTCGGGGAAAAATCAACCTTGGTTCCATGAGGAACGACCTGGCAGCCCCAAAACGAAAAGGCCGGCTCCGACTCCTCGATTTGGATTACGTCAGCCTCGGAAGCAACGCTTCCCTGTTCGTGCCAAATCACTTCCTTGACGGGGCGGTCCGGAGCTCCTGCCACCGGCTCAAAAAAGAGCGCTTTTTTCGGGTGTCCGCTCGGAAAGGCTTCCACAATCTCATAGCGCCAATTAGGCTGGCGCGGTTTCAACTGGATGGCAACCGTAGGCGTCGCAGGAGGGTCGACGGCAAATACGGGAGCCTGAACCGCAAGAAGAAGGGCAACCAAGGGTCTTAAAATCTTCATAAAATCCAACCAAAGTGAATGAAAAAAAATAATACCCCAGCTCGAATCAGTCTTCAACAACAGAAAATTGATCCGGCAGCTTCCAGGAAACGGTTCTCTTTTTGTCGCTCAAGATCAGCGTCCCCGAAGGCGCTACTTTGCCGGAGGAAGCAAACTGGAAAGAGAGAGCATTTGCCGCTTTTCCATTGAAGCTCATCTCACAGGCAGACTTCCAGGTGGAGGCGACCTCTTTTCCCGTCTCCGGGCAGACTTTCCGCAAAATAAAAATATCTTTTTTCTTTTCAAGCAGAGCAACCCAGTCGACCTGAGCGGCGAGGGCCTGTCGGCGGCACGACTCCAGCTCGGCAAAAAGGCGATCGACGGAGGAGCGAAACCGCTTCTCTTCCATCGCCCCTCCGATCCGCACTCCAACGACGCCGGAGACCAGCGCGATCAGCACAAGACCAATCATCAGCTCCAGCAAAGTAAGAGATTTTTTAAATGTCATCCTCTTCAGCGCTGCGATCGCGGGGTTTAGGGTCATTTTTGGCCTTGTGGGCCTCAAGTTTTCTGGATATGACCTTGACGTCGTCGCGCGTCCGGTTCGGCTTGATCTCGAAGGCAACGCCCCAACCATCGTTCACAATCGATTTAGGATCTTTGGCAAGCCCGCTTAACTCGACATGCTTCGAAAGATGCTTCAAAATATCCGACATCTCGTGTCCTTCCGCCAGACGAAGCAAAATGATCTCTCTCAGCTGTTCGCTTGCCCGCTCCGTCCGAAAAATTTTTCCTTTTTCAAGCGCTCCTTTCATGTTGTATCCAATCGCGCCCGTAATGATCGTGATCAGAAAGATCACGATCATGATTTCCAGCAATGTCAGCGTTCTTTTAACCATGGTTTTCACCTTCTCTACTTTAAACAGCAAAACTGCTCACGTCCGTCAACGGAAGAAGAACGGAGAGCAGGACAAATCCCACCATCGCACCCAGCACAAGAAGCAGGATTGGCTGGATCAAAGCAGTGATGCGCGCAAACGATTTTTCCAGATCTTCTTCATAGATGGAAGCAATTTGATGCATCATCGACGCGAGATCCCCCCCCGCCTGGGCAATCCCAAGCATCCTCGGCACGAGCGGCGGGATAAATGGTTTTCCCAAAAGGGCGTCTTGAAGCGTCTCGCCCTCTTCAATTTGCTGCAAAGCAGAGCGCATCGACGCCTCCATGCCCGGATGGCGGAGCATCTTTTCCGCCTGGCCCATAGCGGACAGAGCAGGCAGCCCTCCTTCGAGAAGCGTCGCCGTCCCCCGGAAAAACCGTGCAAGAGCCACTTTGGCCCACAGATCTTTGACCCCTGGAATGCGAATAAAAAAAAGGCCGATCCACCGCTTGCCCAAATCGGAAAGGGCCATCCAAATCCCTCCTGCAATCAACAATGCGAAGAGAGACAAAAGGCCCCATTTCGCGCGGATGGCAAATCGGCTGGACGCGAAGACAAATTGAGTGAACGGATGAAGGTCCTTCCCTTCAAAAAGCTCAAAGAGCGACGGCACGACGCCATAGAGCAAAACCAGAAGGACGGTTATGCAAAATACGCTGAGAAGAGCGGGGTAGAGGAGAGCTCCGATCAGCTGCTTTTTTAATTTCAGCTCCCGCTCGATCAGGCGGGCCAGCTCCTGGAGCGCCAAGGGAAGACCTCCGCTTTTCTCCGCATTGGCGATCATGGTCCGATAGAGGAGATCAAATGAGCCGCCGTGCCTTCCCAACGCTTCCGAAAAAGGATGTCCCGACCGGATTTGATCGCAAAGATCGAGGAGAAGCTCGTGCATTTTCGCCCGCCGGTATTTCTCCTCGAGAGAAGAGAGGCTCTCATAGAGAGGAAGCCCAGCCTCGAGCAGACGGGCCAATTCCCTCGTAAACGAAAGGAGCTCCGAGCGGGAAAGCCCCCCTTTTTTTTTCTTTTCCTCCAGAGGGGAGACCTCAACGACGAGGATCTGCCGCCGGACGAGCTTGACCTTTGCCTCCTGGAGAGACTCTGCGTCGATCGCTCCCCGGATATCTTTCCCGCCCTCACCGAGCGCTTTGTATCTAAATAGCGGCATCCTGCCCCATGCGAGTGACCCGAAGGATTTCGCTGCCTGTCGTCAATCCCCGAAGGAGAAGCGCGCGCCCCTGCTCAAAGAGGGTAGCGATCTGGTAGGAGCCAGCTACTTTGCGAAGCGCTTCGGCATCGGCGCTCTTGACCACTTGCGCCTTGATCTTCGAATACATCGGCATCAGCTCATAAATTCCATGCCGCCCTTTGTATCCCGATTTGAAGCAGTGGGCGCACCCTTCCCCTTTAAAAAGCTTGCCATCGGAGAGCTGTTCCCTCTCCAGCCCCAAGTCGGCCAGCTCTTCAGCTGTTGGGGTATAGGAAATCCGGCAATAGGGACAGATGCAGCGGACCAGCCGCTGTGCAATGACGCCGAGGATAGACGAAGAGAGGAGGTACGACTCGATTCCCATATCGGCGAGCCGCGTCAAAGCGGAAGGGGCATCGTTGGTATGGAGCGTGCTGATCACAAGGTGGCCGGTCAAAGAGGCTTGAATCGCGATTTCGGCCGTCTCTTTATCCCGGATCTCTCCGATCATGATGACATCCGGATCCTGGCGGAGAATATGGCGGAGCCCCTTAGCAAAATCGAGATCGATCCGGGGATTGACGTTCATCTGGGAGATGCCCGCCAATTTGTATTCGACCGGATCTTCAATCGTGATCACATTGACCTCCCGATGGATGATCTCCGCAATGGCGCTATAGAGGGTTGTCGTCTTTCCGCTGCCGGTCGGCCCCGTCACGAGGATGATTCCCTCCGGCGCGTGGATCATTTTCCGAAACGAGCGGAGCGTCTTATCGTCCATGCCGATCTTCTCCAGGCCAAGGAGGATATTACCTTTGTCGAGGATGCGAAGGACGACCCGTTCGCCATGAGACGTCGGGATCGTGCTGACGCGGAAGTCGATCTCCCGGCCGCCCTGCCTGAGCTTGATCCGTCCGTCTTGCGGAAGACGCCTTTCCGCAATATCCATCTTTGCCATCACCTTGATCCGGGTCGTGATCGCCGATTGCGTCTCTTTGGGCGGGGAGTCTCGCCTAAGAAGAGCTCCGTCGATCCGGTAGCGGACGGAAAACACTGTTTCGCCGGGCTCGAGATGGATGTCAGAGGCTCCCTGCTGGATCGCATCGAGGATCATCGCGTTGACCATCCGCACAGTCGGATTTTGTTCCCCCGTCTCCAGGAGATCATACCCTTCGAGCAATTCTTCCTGGGACGCCGATGCTGAAGAAGCGTGATCGGAAAAGAGCTTTTTTGCTTCCCCCTCTTTTTGCCGATAGCACGTTTCAATCGCCGCCTCAATGACCGCTTTGGTGCAATAGACGGGAGAAAGCGGCTTTTGCAGATAGAGGCGCAGCTCTTCGAGCGCATCGAGATCGAGCGGATCGCTGATGGCCACCGTCACCCCAAGCTCTGTCTCCTCCAGCGGAAGGATCGCCTTTTGTTTTGCAAAGGCGTAAGGGATGATCTGCAGGCGTTCTTGCACCATCGGATAGCCGGCGATCTCCTCGCAAATCGGATAGGCGAATTTACGCGCCAGCGTTTTTAGATCGTCTTTCATCCGAAAAGCATCTTCAGGCTATTGTCAAACATCCGCTTCCTCTCCCTGGCTTTCGCCTCGTCGAGCCGCATCAAAAATTCAGGCAGGTCTCCCGGCCTGGACTTATATTCTTCGCAGCGAAGGCGTCGGAGGTCTTCAATCGGATCGCGGATGATATGGGGAGTGATGAAAATAAACATCTCCGAGTTGGTGTCGTGGCTCCGCGTGTTGCCAAACAGCTTGCCAATCCCGGGAATATCGCCTAAAAACGGGATCTTTTCCCGCTTGTCTTCTTCCGCGCGCCGCTTCAAACCGCCGATGATGACCGTCTCCCCGTCGGCGATCTGCACCTCGTTCACCACATGGCGCCGCCGCACGGGAGGCCGGTCATTGAGCGTCATTTCGGGCGTGTCGAACGTAATATCGGTTTGCAGGAAAACAGCGCCCGGGCAATCGGGGTTCGTCTCGTCAAAGTCGGACAGATAAATCGTCGGCGTCAACACAATGGTTGTGCCGTACTGCGCCCGCGTGTACGATTTTTCAATCGTCACCCCATTTGCCGTGTCCAACTGGATGGCTCCGTTGTTGATCGAAATCTCATCAACGATCGAGATCGTCGCCGGAGTCTGGTTGATCGCCAGGATGGACGGGTTCGCATTGATCCGCAAATCATCTTGGGCGAGCAAAAAGCTATAGTTCAAATCGAATCCGGGCATCTTTCCGGGCGGGCGCTGGAAGATGAATTTCAAAAGCCCCTTATCCGGACCGTGTTCCTCCGTGTTGAAGATCAGCCCGGTTTCATGGGGGGCTTTGGCCGTGCTGCCGAAATTGAGGAGGTTGATCCCGATCTGCTTTCGGTCCGTCAGCCTCTTTTCTACGAGGAGCACATCGATCTGCACCATCCTTTTCGGCACATCCAGCTTCTTTAAAAGGCTCTTGATCTTGCCGAGCTCTTCGCGCCGTACGACCATCAGGATCGACCCTGTCTTCGGATCGACGATGAAGTTGCCGAACGTCGATTTCGGCTTCGTGTCGATCACTCCGGGCTGGACGAAATTCGGATTGACCGGATTGACCGGGTTGAAGACCGCCCCCGGAGGGTAGGGAAAGACCTGGGCCGGATTCGGCT
>DAIDLB010000289.1 GCA_027449725.1 Chlamydiota bacterium | reverse complement strand
CTCTCTCGCTTCTTAAATCCGAGTGGATTCCCAAGCATCCCGACCTCCTGCCCGCATCTTTTCCGATCGTAGATCGGGAAGGCTATGGAGCTTTGAGCGAGCGGGAAAAAAAACTGTGCCTGTGCGTCTTTGCGCCTGAAGATTCTTCGGTCCTTCCCCTGGATTCATTAAATCGGGGCTCTCTCTATATTTTTGCCCGCGGCTTGGATCGGATCCTCGAGCAAGCGAGGTCGACTCCTTCGGCCGCTTCGTCTCTTTTACAAAACGATTTCAACAGGCTCTCCGAGCTTTTGCGCCAGAGCGGTTTTTACGGCTATAGTCTTCCTGAGAGCGCCGGCGACTATCTCTTTGAACAGCCTAACGCATACGGATCCATCCTTGCTGCGACCCGAGAAGAGTTTCAGGCGAAAGGATCTCTTCGCTTCGCCTTTTTAGAATTTTCCAACCTTGAGCAGCGAATCCTGGTGCAGAACCGGATCGACACGGAGGTCCATGACGAGCTCCTCAAGTGGCAAGATGAATACGGCAGCGCACAGGCAAGTCCCAACCCGGCGCTCCGCCTTGACGTTCCGAAACCGACCAAAAGCACTTTCCTGAGCAACCTCGCCCTCTCTTTTAGAAAATATTTTCGGGGCGATGAGCGGAAAATCATCCGTTGGGGGCTAGACCTTTCCGGAGGAAAAACGGTTCAAATCGAGCTCCGCGACCAGAACAACAGGCCGGTCACGTCGGACACCGATCTGAGACAGGGGATCAACGAGCTCTATAACCGCGTCAACAAGATGGGCGTCTCCGAAGTGGCGATCCGCCAGCTGGGGAATAACATCGTCCTTGATTTCCCCGGCTCGCAGGCCCTGGGAGCGGCTGAGCTTGTCAAAGCGTCGTCGATGCATTTCCACATCGTAAATGAGACATTTTCCCCAACCAATCCCCATCTTGGCGAAACCGCAAACCGTTTTCTCCAGGAGGTGTGGAATGAAGCCCTCGTCACGCATAGAACCGATCCCGAGAGCGTCAATGCGATCGCGTGGGATCATCTTCACGGAGAAGGTCTCCGGCCCAGATCGGAAGCGGCCCGCATCCTCGCCGAGCAGGGACTCCGCCTCCAGCCTCCGGGCGATCCGAGCTGTTCCAACGCGCTTGACCCCACCTTTTCAAAGATCGCGATTGTCCGCGACGACGAAAAAAAATTGAGCCATCCGCTTCTGATCGTCTTTGCAAACTACGCGCTTGAGGGATCCAGTCTTTCTAATATCCGCGCCTCCTACGATCCTTCCAAAGGCAATTTCCTCGGCTTCGACGTCATCCGGAGCGGCCAGCCGTCCCTTTCGGCGTGGACGTCCCGCTACGCCCAAGAGAGCATCGTCGGCACGCCGGACGAACAGGCGTCCCGCGGCGCAGGCTGGAGGATGGCCGTCATCCTGAACCAAAGCGTCATCAGCGCGCCGACACTCAACTCGCCGCTCAAAGAAAGCGCAATGATCTCGGGCAGTTTTACGAAGCGCGAAGTGAACCTTCTCGCCTCCGACCTCAAAGCGGGTTCATTGACCTTCACGCCCCACATCCTCTCGGAGAAAAACGTGAGCCCCGAGCTGGGCAAATCGGACAGGATCAAGGGAATCGTCGCGACGACCGCCGCCCTTCTCCTTGTCATCGGGTCGATGGTCTGTTACTACCGCTTCTCGGGCCTCATTGCGTCTGTCGCCGTCTTTGTCAACCTCCTCATTCTCTGGGCGACGCTCCAAAATCTGCAGGCAACGTTGAGCCTTGCCGGGATCGCGGGCATCATCCTGACCGTAGGGATGGCCGTCGATGCGAACGTCCTTGTCTTCGAAAGGATCAAAGAAGAGCTCGCCGCCGGAAAACGGCTTGGGCCGGCGATCGGAGCCGGATACGAAAAAGCGTTCAGCGCGATCCTCGATTCCAACGTAACGACGATCATCGCAGCCTTGATCCTCCTCAACTTCGACGCAGGGCCGATCAAGGGCTTTGCCATCACGCTCATCATCGGGATTGCCTCCTCGATGTTTACCGCCCTCTTCATGACGAAGGCCTATTTCACCCGCTGGGCTGCGAGAACAAAAGCCAAGACCCTGTCGATGGCCAGCTGGATTCAAAGTTCGTCGTTCAACTTCTTAAAATGGTCGAAAAGCGCTATCCTATCCTCTCTTCTTCTCATTGCCGTGGGAGGCGCTCTCCTCGTAGCCAACCGCGCCACCCTCTTCGGGATGGATTTTACCGGCGGATATGCCGTTGAGATCGAGGTGGAAAATCAATCCGATCCCTTGGCCGCCGTCTCCGCAGCCCTCCAGGAAGCCGGCGCATCGCCGCACGACTTTCAGATCCGGCAGCTCAAGCCCGAATCGCGTCTCCGCATCCTCTTTTCGACCGCGATGGAGCAGCTTGGCGAAGGGTCTCAAATCTCCTGGATGCTGGGTGCCCTCGAGCAGCATTCGATTCGGCTTACGCCGGAGAGTCTTGCATCGATCGATGCGAGCTGGATTGCGATCAGCGGACAGATGTCGGAGAGCATGCGCAACAACGCCCTTCTTGGCCTCGCCATCGCCTTCGCCTCCATCTTCATCTACCTGGCCATCCGCTTCGAATCGACCTACGCCGCCAGTGCGATTCTCTGTCTCATCCACGACGTCGCCATCACCCTTGGGCTGATAGGCCTTCTTCACGCCCTCAAAGTCCCGGTGCAGATCGATCTCAACACGATCGCCGCTCTCATGACGATCGTCGGCTACTCGCTTAACGATACGATCATTATCTTCGACAGGATCCGCGAAGACGCCACCCGAACAAAACCCCTTGCCCAAATCGTCAATAATGCCCTCAACGCCACCCTCAGCCGGACGGCGATCACTTCCGGAACCACACTCCTCGTCCTCCTTGCCCTCGTCCTCCTCGGCGGGGCCTCGATCTTCAGCTTTGCCCTTGTCATGACGATCGGCGTCTTCTTCGGCACCCTCTCGTCGTGGTTCGTCGCCTCGCCGCTTCTCCTCGCCTTCCACAGGCGCGAAACCAAAAAAGCACACGTAGTCGTGATGGATTAAGGGGTGTAGTCACGAGGAGATTTAGTCGATTTTCGGGTTCTTTTGAGCCGCTTTTCGATTCTTTTTGCGGGGGTTATGTATATCCAAACAACCTGAAAAATCGGCTTAGCTGACCTCAAGTTTGCTGAATTTTTCAACCACAGGGGCTTCCCCGACCTCTCTGTGCTCTCTGTGGCCTCTGGGGTTGAAAAATTCTAAAAAGCCGTTTCTTCATTCACGAATGGTATGCAATATTCACCTTCCGCTGCCGATTTTTGGACCATTTTGGAGCTTTCAGGCTAATTTTGGGTTGATTATATGTAATAGGCTGATTAGCAGTCTGTTGAGTTGAAACTTCTTTTTTTCCAGAACCATATGGGTTCTGTTTTCCAGGGTGCCGGTTGCTTCCAATATTTCAACGGGGCTGTCTAAGAGGAGGTCATGGAGGGTTTTATCGACTTTTCTTCTGAAAGACAGATCTTCTGATTTTGGCACCCGGATTCGGTCTCTTTCTTCAATCGGTAGAAAGACAATCAAATCCAGAAGGAAGAGAGACTCTTCCATTTCTTCCAGCCGGTCCTGCACGGGCAGGGAATTTCTAGAGAGGACTTGGGCATAAGCCAGAAAATCGAAAGGACTTCGATCAAAGAGCGTGTTTGGGCCGCTTTGCTGGATAAGCTCGATGGAATAGGCGAATTGCTCTTCAAAATCTTCCAGCGTTGGAGGGTCTGAAAATGCAACCCCCTCTTCTTCAAGCAGGCGGTAAGGCTCTGCCAGAGCGGTATAGCCGGGAAGCTGTTTTGATGAGAGCGGCGATGAGGGTCGTTTTTCCTGAATAATGGGTTCCGGAGATCGCAATCCGCATAGATCAGTTCCTCAAATCGATCACTTGCGGATGTTCGCCGGTACCGACGAACATTCGTCCATCGGCGCTGTTCTGTTTGCACCAAGAAGAGGTCCAGTGCTCTCTATAAACATGATAGGGGGAGCGGTAATGGGCGTCATGGCAGGTATTGAGATAGTCTCCCCTGGCCCACCAGAAATTATCTTCAAAATAGCCTGAGCAGACGATGTCGGGGAAATGGGCTTTTCTCGGGATCCCTTTTTTCCACGCTGCCCCGGCGAGCTGGGCCGATTCCAACGCATTGACGCAGCGCTTCCACTCGGAGATGACAAGTGTCGGCCCCGCAGGGGTATAAAAGCTTTTGAGATAGGCGGAAAGAGCCTTTCGCATATGGAGCAGCGTTTGGTGGATTGCATGCCAGAGCGATTTATATTTGGGGGGCGGGTCGAGGTTCGCCAGATTATGAAGATAGCAGATCTTCGCAGTTGGATTGTTCTTTGCAATCCGTTTCACCATCTCAATCGCGGGGAATTCGCCCGGGTCGGGTCGGTCGCTTGCATGAATCAGGCGCGATTTGGCTGAGAAGGGGGCGAGGAGTGTTTCGACCTGATCCGGATTGGGGCCCAGGACGATGAATGTGATCCGGTCGGAGGCCTCTGCCAAGCCGGTTTTTTCCATGAGATGGAGCTG
>DAIDLB010000288.1 GCA_027449725.1 Chlamydiota bacterium | reverse complement strand
CCATTGATATCGATCCCGGGGATGTCATTACAATGAGCGCTGTAGCTGCTGGCGGTACTGCGAACTGTGGAGTTAGTTTAAGTTGGTCTGAAAAATATTAACAATAAGGAAAATATATGGCATATCTAGTGTCTGAACCATTAAGAACTCTTGATGCAAATACATTTAACGGGAGCTACAATCCGATTGGAACTCCTCTAGCTTATGATGCTCTTCTAATCAAAATCTATAATGGAACGAATCAAGGTGTCCTAATTTCGATGGATGGCGTCAATAATACGGCTTTCATTGATTCGGGCCAAGTGTGGGACCTTGTGTGTTCGCCGGGGGCGAATGCGATTCAAGCGGGAACCCAGCTCTATATCAGCGGGCTGTCGGATCTTTATAATCAGGGTCTTGTGTATCTGAGCGTGCTTCATGATTAGAGTTTAAGATATGACATATTCTGGTATAGGTCCGGGCGTCCCTACAACGGCGTTCGGAGATATCGACAGCGCGCAGCTTACGCCGATCGTTGATATTCAATTTACGAATAATGTGAATTCGTACAGGACGAGTACTTTCCTGACCGGATCGGGAACCGTAACCTCTAGTCCTCCTTTTGCTGTTGTGCAGAGTGGAGCTGCGATCAATTCAAGCGCCGCGCTGACAACTGATGCTGTCGTGCCCTATCGAGCAGGGCAAGGCAATATTTATACGTTTGGAGCGGTGTTTGCTACAGGAGTGACCGGAAATACCCAATTAGCAGGAGCCGGAGGAACAGCTAATGGGCTATTTTTTGGATTTAATGGCACCGCATTTGGGATTGATAGGCGATCAAATGGAGTGGATAACTGGGTGGCTCAAAATTCATGGAACGTCGATCCAATGAATGGCACCGGAACTTCCCGTATGACCTTGAATCCAGTTTTGGGAAATCTATACAAAATTCAGCGGGAATGGCTTGGTTTTGGGAATATCAATTTCTTTATTGAAAACCCGGCAACGGGATTGTTTGTACTTGTCCATAGGATTCAGTATCCCAACTCGGCAACTGTACCCTCTACATTGCAGCCGAGTGCTCCACTTTACATTTCGTCTACAAATACAACCAATAATACGAATATCTCTATTCAAACTCCCGGCATTGCGGGTTTTGTTGAAGGATTAAACAATCAGATCGGCAATCTTTTCTCATTCAATAACACAAAGAATATCAGTACAATCGAAACGTGTGTTTTTAATTTGAAAAATAATACCACTTTTAATGGAGTGGTTAATTCAAAAAGGATCCAGGTTCTGAATTTTTCGGTCAGCACGACAACGCGGGTAAACAATATCTTTCTCCGCTTAAATGCTACGATCGGAGGGACTCCCGTATATACCAATATAAACACCACTCAAAGTTGTGCTTCTACCGATACCTCAGGGACAACTGCGACAGGGGGAACAATTCTCTTCGCTGTGATTTTGCCTGTGGCACAATTCACTCAAGTAGATCTGAGTCCTTTTAAAATCTACCTGTATCCTGGCGACATCCTAACGTTGAGTAGTGTAAATCAAGCCGGAGGGGGGGCCAATAATATCGGGAGTCTTAACTGGATTGAGGTTTTTTAACAATAATAGAATTCTGTTGAAAACAAATTTATTCTTCTGATATTTTTTTTAATATTAATTGATTATAAAATGGAGATCCGGCGTGCATAAAAAGAAAGTTATCGTGGTTGATGAAAAGATGGAGACGGCGCTCGCTACTCTCTGTGATATCGCGATGAAGTTTGCGGGGATGCATATCGCGACGATGGTGGCCGATATCGCAAATGCCCTCAAAGAGGACGACCGTTATAATTTTGATGAATTTGAGGAAGAAGATTGGTGAATAATAAAATGTTAGCAAGAATGTTACTGATTTTATCGAGTCTCGCCGTGATTTTAGAGGGATGCTATCTCTTCTGTCTGTTTCGACCGGAAAATGCGTTTGAAGAGATGATCGAACAGTTTGTCGAAGAAGAGATTGGTGTGGGGGATGAACTTTCTCCTCTGCATGAGGAAGAGACGGTTGAAGTGAAAAAAGAGTTTTGACTCTTTTGAGTGGGTGATTTATACCTTTGAGAAGCCTGCGTTGGCGCGGGATCTAATAAAAAATATGAGGGTTTTATGAAATATATCGAAATCGGCCAGGAAATGGATCACGTCCTTCATGCGATTTGCGACTCGGCTCTCAAAACGCATGGGATGCAGATGATCGGGTTGATCAATCAGCTTCTCGCATCGATCAAAGACGACGCAGCATCTTCGGATGGGAATAATACATAATAAACCTGGCGGCGGTGTTTAAAGAGAAAGCTCTTTAAACACCTCTGTGAGATCAAGCTTGAGAGGGCGGCGCAGTCGATCCCCCTGCAGAGTCATTCTGCCTTGCGCCACTCTCTCTTTTTTTTGTGTAACCGTTACACAGTCGGTTTATGGGAAAGAGCAAAGCCTCTCGCTGTCCTGTTCTTCTTGTCGCGGGAACGCGTCCGGAAGCGATCAAGTTAGCGTTGCTGTGCAAAGAGCTTCGGCGGCTTGCTATTCCAACTCGTTTTTGCGCTCTCGGGCAGCATGCGGAGCTGCTTGATGATGCCTTGCGCTGCTTTCAGGTGGAGCCCGATGTTGTCCGCAAGATCATGAAGCCGAAGCAGGATCTCTTTCATATCAATGCCCGCTCCCTTCTTGAAGCGAAAAAAATCTTTATCAAAGAGCGTCCTTCCTTAGTAGTAGTTCAGGGGGACACGACGACGGCGATGGCTTCGGCTCTTGCTGCCTTTTATTTGCAGATCCCGGTCGCCCATGTCGAGGCGGGGCTTCGAACTCCTTCGATACGCCGTCCTTTTCCCGAAGAATTGAATCGTCGGATCATTACGTTGGTCTCTGATCTCCATTTTGCGCCAACGGAGCAGGCGGCGAAGCGGCTCCTTCATGAAGGGGTGGCTAAGCACACCGTATTTTCTACCGGAAATACCGTGGTCGACGCTCTGTTTTGGATTCGTAAACAGATCGGCTCCGGTGCGATTCAGGTAGGGCAGGAGCTGTTTAAGACCATCGCGAAACAGAAAGAATTGCAGAGGAAAATCCTTCTTCTAACGGCGCATCGGCGCGAGTCCTTTGGCGATGGCCTTATTTCGATTTTCCGAGCGATTGGAAGAGCGCTCCAAGAGAACAACGATCTCTATGTCCTCTTCCCGATGCACCCCAATCCGGCGATTCGAAAAGCGTTTGAAGAGAGTGGTCTCTCCTTTGCTGCAAATCTCCTACAGCTTCCCCCACTGTCGTATCAAGACCTGGTCTATGCGATGGATGCATCCGATATCGTAGCGACCGATTCGGGGGGCATCCAGGAAGAAGCGGCCAGCTTGAACAAACATGTGCTGGTGCTCCGCAAAGAAACCGACCGTCCGGAGGCGCATCTTCTTCTTGCGGGAACCGAAGAAGAAAAAATCCTCCGGGGAATTCGGCAAATGCTTCGGCGAGAGCAGCTTCTTGACCGAGGGCTTCCTTATGGCGACGGGTCGTCAAGCAGGCGTATCTCATTGATAATAAAAGGTATGTTAAAATGAACATTTTGGTGGCCAGTCCGGTGCGGCAAAAACCTTCGATCTTGCGGGAATTTCTCGCTTCTCTCGAAGCGCTCAAGACAAAATCATTTCAGATCCAGTTTTGCTTCATCGACGACAATGAAAGCTCCGAATCCAAGCGCCTCTTACAGGAATTCAAGCGGAAAACAGCTTCTTGCGACCTCGTTTCGCTCGAAGGGAAAGTGCAGACAAACTACATCTGCGACGAGCATACCCACCGCTGGAAAGAAGACACAGTTTGGAAGGTTGCAGCCTATAAAGATTGGCTTTTGGAGCGGGCGAGGCAGCTCCAGGTCGATGCCCTTTTTCTTGTCGATTCCGATCTGGTCCTCCACCCTAAAACGATCGAACAGCTCTTATCCAACAAGGTAGAGATTGTCTCCAACATTTTTTGGACCGTCTGGCAGCCGGGCGCCCCCCTCTTGCCGCAGGTCTGGGTTTCGGACCACTACACGCTCTTTGAGAGGGGAACACAGGAATCGCTCACCGAGGCGGAGGCGCTCCGCCGCCAGGAAGCGTTTTTAACTAAGCTGCAGCAGCCGGGCCTCTATGAAGTGGGCGGTCTTGGCGCTTGCACCCTGATCTCAAAGTCGGCCTTGCAAAAAGGGATGAGCTTTGCTCAGCTTCACAACGTTTCCTTTTGGGGCGAAGACCGCCACTTTTGCATTCGCGCCGTCGCCTTGGGGTGTAAGCTCCATGTGGACACGCACCTGCCGGCCTACCATATCTACCGCGAATCGGACCTGTCCTGCGTGGCCGAATACCGGAGGTGCTGCAGCCAGCCGCCTCGCATTACACTGTCGATGGTGGTGCGGAATGAAGGAAAGCGGTATTTGCGCCGGATGCTGGAGAGCTCCCGCGAATACATCTCCGATGCTGTGATCATCGACGATGCGAGTACGGATGAGACGGCGGCCCTTTGCCAAGAGGTATTGAAAGGAATTCCTCTCCGCCTCATCCGCAATAAAGAATCGCTCTTTTCAGAAGAAGCGCGTCTCCGCCGTCAACAGTGGGAAGAGACGCTAAAAGTAGACCCGGTCTGGATTTTAGCTCTCGACGCCGACGAGGTTTTTGAGCATCGGGCGGCCTCCGTTTTGCCCGCTTTAGCGGCAGATCCGACAGCCGACAGCTATTTTTTTCGGCTCTACGATTTTTGGAACGAGTGTTCCTACCGCTCCGACAGATGCTGGTCGGCTCATGAGACCTACCGCCCCTTCATGGTCCGCGTCCGCCCGGGGATGCGGGTGCAGTGGAACGACATGGCGCAGCATTGCGGCCGCTTCCCTGCGATCGAGTGCCATCAGCCCAAGCGGTCTAATCTTCGCCTGAAGCATTACGGCTGGGCGAGAGAGGAAGAGCGCCTCGCCAAATACGAGCGGTACCGCCGCCTGGATCCGGAAGCGAAATATGGCTGGAAAGAGCAGTACGACTCGATCCTGGACCCCAACCCCAACCTCGTCTGCTGGACGGAAGGAGAAACCCCATGAACACACCTTATCGAAGCCTCGATGCGATCGCCCGGGAAGCGGGTACCGACAAAGGATCGCAGTGGCATGATTACATGCATATGTATGCCCACGAGTTTGCCCGCTTCAAAGACGAGCCGATCCGCTTTCTGGAAATCGGTCTTTGGGAAGGGGCGAGCGCCAAACTCTGGGAAACCTATTTTCCCAAAGCCGAGCTCCATTTTCTCGACATCTCATTTGACGCGCTCAAGTACCGCTCGGGCCGCTCCCACTACCACCTCTGCAATCAGGAAGATCCTGCCGATCTGCAGCGCTTTTTATCCCAGGTGCCGGGCCCTTTCGACATCATCGTCGACGATGGAGGCCATACGGCCCGCCAGCAGCTGACGAGTTTTTCGCACCTCTTCCCCCGTGTGCAAAGTGGCGGGATCTATGTGATCGAAGATCTCCACTCGTCATATTGGGGAGGGACGGGTCCGGGATCAACGATCCATTTCCTCAAAGCGCTCGTCGACGAGGTCAATTTCATCGGCGCCCGTACGGGACGGGCGAGCCAGGCCAATGTACCTGACGAGGTGCGGCCCGAGATGACCTTTTACCGCGACCAGGTCCGCTCGATCTCCTTTTCCAGCAGCGTAGCCGTCATCGAGAGGAGATAAATTGTGGACAACATCATCCTCTGCACGGGCCCTTCGTTTGGAAGATTTCAGATGTTGAAGGAGATCACCGAGCGCGATGACGCCATTATCTCATTTAAAAAAATTTTTCTGGTGACGAACGACCCGGTTAACTCTGCAATCAGATTCAACGGGAGGAGGCCCCATGTCGAGGTGCTTGTACAGAGGGGCAAGCAGCTCGATTGCCTCAACTGCATCATCAGGTCAATTCGAAACGCGGTGAATGATCCCGAGTGCCTTGACGACGACATCCTCCTCTTTAAGCATGAGTCGGTTTTCATCAGCGATATGCATTTAGTCACCAAGGCGCTAAAGAAAATCAGGGACGGCTACGATGCGGTCGCCAAATATTGGATCGGCTTTCCCCACACGAAAACGGCCGGTCGTCTCAACGATTACTACCATTCCGACTCTTTTTTTCTTCGGGTCGGCGCCGCGCGGCCGATTTTTAAAGACCATCCGATTCTCCCGTCCTTTACCGAAGAGGTTCAGTTTTGCGAAGAGTATCTGACTAAAATCCTTTTTGCGCCGCTCCAAAAGATCTACCGGATCGACTACCACCACTCGTCTTGGCAAGACAACGAACTGGGATTTTACCACATCCCGCGCTATGAAGATCCGCCGGAGTGGCTTTGGGACAAAAAAAATTACCACGAGCTTTACTCATGAAGATTCTCTTTACGGGAGCTAGCTCCTTCACCGGCTTTTGGTTCGTCCGTCAACTTTTCGCCGAGGGGCACTCGGTCCATGCGATCTGCCGGAAAAACCTTGGAAACTATGAAGGGGTGCGAAAGCAGCGGATCGAGCAACTCCTCGGTCAGGCCGAGATGAGCTTTGGCTGCGACTTTGGCTCCAAAGCTTTTTTGACGCGGATCAAAAACAGCTCGTTTGATCTTTTTTGTCATCATGCAGCCGATGTGCACCAGTATAAAAGTCCCGATTTTGATTGCCTCGGAGCGCTCAACAGCAATGCGAAAAATTTGCGACATGTTCTCCGATCACTCAGAGACGGGGGCTGCCGGCGCATCATCCTCACCGGCTCCGTCTTTGAGCCGAGGGAAGGGGGCGATCCAAATGCAAAGGCGCTCTCCCCCTACGGCCTGTCCAAATCGCTCACGGCGCAGCTCTTTGACGCCTATGCAGCCTCCTTCGGGATGGCGCTAGGGCGCTTTGTGATCCCCAATCCGTTTGGCCCCTACGAAGAGTTTCGATTCACCTCCTATCTGGCGCACAATTGGCTGACGGGAAAAACGCCAACGGTAGCGACACCGGCCTATATCCGGGACAATATCCCGGTCGATCTCCTCGCCAAGGAATATGCGCGCTTTGCCGTAACGGAGGAAGAAGTCTCTCGTCCAAGCGGGTATATCGAGACGCAAGGGGAGTTTGCCGCGCGCGTCTCGCGGGAGCTGGAAAAGAGGTTTTGCCTCCCTTGTCCGTTTGTCTGCAAGGAGCAGACCGAGTTTTTGGAGCCGCTCCGAAGGGTGAATGCCGATCGGCCAACGGTGCTTTGGAAGGAAGAGCTGTTTTGGGATCGGCTGACCGATTACTACGCCCAGGCATGGAAGAGGAGCGCATGAATATTTTTCTGACAGGACACAGGGGCTATATCGGCGCCCATCTCCTCCGCCTCTTGAAAGAAGAGGGGCATTTTGTCATCGGATGCGACCTCGACCTCTATTGGGAGAGTCGACGGGGCGCTCTTCTGGAACCGGATCGAGAGCTTTGCAAAGACATCCGGGCATCGGAGCCGCAAGATCTCGCCGGATGCGACTGTGTGATGCATCTCGCCGCCATTTCAAACGATCCGATGGGGGAACTCGATCCCGCCCTGACGGAACAAGTCAATATCGAAGGGTCGGTGCATCTCGCCGAAATAGCCAGGCAGGCAGGCGTCCCGCGGTTTCTCTTTTCCAGCAGCTGCTCGATCTATGGCAAAGGAGAGTCGCTCGATCTCGATGAAGAGGCGCCGCTCTCTCCCCAATCGGCCTATGCCCGCTCGAAAATCGAAGCCGAAAAGCGGATTTCTCTCCTGGCGTCGCCCGATTTTTCTCCGGTGTTCCTGCGCAATGCGACCGCGTTTGGAGACTCTCCCATGCTCAGACTCGATCTTGTCGTCAACAATCTCCTCGCCTGCGTCCTCACAAAAGGGGAGATCCGCTTGCAAAGCGACGGCTCGCCCTGGCGACCCCTCATCCACGTCCAAGACATTGCCCGCGCCTTTATCGCCTTCCTCCATGCGCCAAGGCTCCTTGTCCACAATCTCGTCGTCAACATCGGGTCCAACAACCAAAATCACCAGGTGCGCGAGATCGTACAAAAAATCTCGGAGCGTTATCCCCAGGCCAAGATCGTCTTTACGGGAGAGACGGGCGCCGACCCGCGCAACTACCGCGTCCGGTTTGATCGGCTCTCGCGCCTCTTGCCTGAGTTTCAGGTGAAAATGTCGATCGAGAAGGGCATTGACGAAATGGTGGACAGCTTTTCTGCCGATCCTCCGCTGACTAGGGAAGAGTTTGAGGGAGGCAGATTTACCCGACTTTCTATTTTAAAGAGAACTCTTTCTTTGTAGCAGCTATTCTATGTGTGTGATTTAATGCGACTTGATTTTGATAGATTAATTTCTGTTGACTTAGAATTGTATTTATTTTAGTTTTTAAAACGGTTTCGTTAAGCGTTTTTTAGTTCGCTCTTTCCCCCCTCCCCCCAAAAAAATAAGCTTCACAGTAAGGTGCTTTCATGACTCTGCAAAATACAAGCAATTATAAGAGGCAGTTGCAAAACCCCTTCTTCGT
>DAIDLB010000287.1 GCA_027449725.1 Chlamydiota bacterium | reverse complement strand
TACCAGGTTTCCAAAGGACGAAGTCCTTTGGCGGGGTTTAAGGGGCAGCGCCCCTTAGCGGAGCAGAGCCTGTTCGGCCTTGTGGTAGTCGGGCTCGTGGGTGATTTCGGAGACGAGCTCGAAGTGGACGACGTGGTCTTTGTCGTCGAGGACGAGGAGCGAGCGGGCGAGGATGCCGGCGAGGGGGCCGTCTTGGATGAGGAGGCCGTAGTCTTTGCCGAAGTCTTTGCTCCGCATCATGGAGAGGGTTTTTACGTTGTGGACGTTTTCTGCGCTGCAGAAGCGTTTTTGGGCGAAGGGGAGGTCGGCGGAGATGACGAGGATGAGGATGGAGGGGTGGTTTTTGGCGAAGCTGTTGAGGTGCTTTGTCATTGTGCTGCAGACGCCGGTGTCGAGGCTGGGGACGGTGGCGATGAGCTTCCGTTTACCTTTGAAGTCGGCGAGCGTCTTGTCGTTCAGATCGGCGTCGACGAGTCGGAAGTCGTGTGCTTTTTGGTGCAGGGCGGGCAAGGTTCCCTGTGTGTGGATGACGTTCCCTTTTAATTTGGTCTCTGCCATGGCACTCCTCCCTTTTTTTTTAGAGCAGGGACAGGCTACCACGTTTTCGCGCATAACCGCAATAACCGGTTTTCAGCGAGCGGCAAAAGCGGAACGAGAGGTCGGCGGGGATTTGTTTTCTGAGGGCCATCTTGAAAAGAGAGGGGGAGAAGACGGGCCGGAAGCCATGGAGGGCGGAGATCCGGAGGCGGTAGGTCTCGCACATCTCTTCGAGCTCTTTCGGCTTGATGAAGAGGGGGTAGACGTGCATGTTTTTTGGGGCGTTGGGAACAAACCAGTCGACCCCTTTGATGATGAGGAGATAGCTGAGAAGATTCCGGTTAAAGGTGTGGAAGAAGAAGAGCCCTTTTGGCTTGAGGACGCGGGCGGCTTCCGCGATGACGAGGTGGGGGCTTTCGACATGTTCGAGGAGGTCCATCGCCGAGATTGCGTCGAAGGAGTTGTCGGGGAAGGGGAGGGAGTAGGCGTTGGCGGTGAGATAGCGGACGGTGGCGGTCTTGTCTTGTGCGCGGGCGACCTCAAGGCTTTTTTCCGATATGTCGATGCCGGTTACGGTATGACCTAGCTTGGCCAGGGCGTTGGTGAGGAGGCCGCCGCCGCAGCCGATGTCGAGGAGTATGCTGGCCGGAGGGAGGTTTTTGGCGATCCAGGGGATCCGGACGCTGTTTTCGGCGCGGAGAAGGGCGATCGGATGGTTTTCTCCGGAATACCAGTCGATGCCTAGCTCATCGTAGAAGTCGTTGTTTATTTTACTGTGCCTTTCCATACAAAATTCCAAAATACAATTTGATAAAGGAGAAAGAAGGCCATTAGGGTGGCCTGGATTTGGAGAAAGAGAGTGAGCTCTGCGAGACTTTCGATCCAGATGAACCCGGCTGCAGCGAGGGTGATCGGATGGAGGATGAAGAGCGCGGCGTGAAGCCACTGTTCGGCGCCGGGGCAATGCTCTGCGTGGACGAATTCGTCTTTCGTGATGAGAAGCGAAGAGAAGATGGCGAGGCCGATGTAGATTTTGAGTGCGAGAGGGGAGTAGGGGACGAAAAGGACAAAGAGCATGCAGGCCAGCGTGCCGAGGGTGTCGAGCGGATGGCCGATCCGCTCCCAGCGGGGAAGTCCCCGTTTGTAGTGGAAGATGCCCTCGTCGAGGGCGATCGCAAACGCTTGCAAGAGGAAGGGGAGTATTAAGAGGAACTGCATTTTTCCATCACCGCTGAACAGATTGTGAGCCCGGGGCCGAAGGCGAAGCTGACGATTGGCGTTTTAGGTGGGATGCGATCATCTTCAAGGATCGCCTTCCAGATGTGGGGGAGAGTCGCCGACGACATGTTGCCATAGTTATTGAGGATGGCGAAGCTGTGCTCCAGCTGATGCTCTTTGAGCTGGAGGAGTTTTTTCACATGGTGTAAAATCTTGGGTCCTCCTGGGTGGACAGCGAAAAGAGCTTCGCTCAGGATTTTTTCGGGAAAGCAGTTGGCTTTTTGACAGAGGCGGTGGAGCGAGCCGTCGAGAGCGCGGGCAATCTGGACGGGAACCTCTTTGAGGAGGGACATCTCGATCCCCCAGTTCATCGCCTTCCATGTCATCGATTTGAGAGAGTCGGGGATGATCTCTTCCTGAATCGCGAGAACTTTGATGTGGGGAGCGTCCGGATGGAGGCTTGCGCTGTATTTGATGAAGCCGTCGGCGAACAGGCTTTGCGTGACGAGCTGGTCGAGACCGTGAAGAGAGGGGTTGGCATGAAGAGAACAGATCTCGGTGTGGACGATGTCGGTCCGGCCGCGCTTTTGGGCCAAAAATCCCGTGGCCATCCGCATCGCAGGAATCGAGCCGTAGCATCCCATGTGGTACGCATGCGTCACCGTCGTTTTTTCGCCCCAGCCCCGCTGCGAGACGACTTTTTGGGCCCCGCTCGGAGAAACATAGCCTGTGCAGGTGACGTGGATCAGGTCGGCGGGAGGGGTGCTGCCTTCCGGATAAAACTGCTCAAAGATGCGATCGGCATGCGATTCATAGACGGCGGTTCTGCGGCCGAGGTTCGATCCGGCTGGAGACTCTTCCAGGCAGTATACCTGCATCGTCTTCCAATCGCAGTGGAGAAAGTCGGAGAGGACATGGCCGCGGGTTCGGATGGCGTCGGGTTTGCAGCCCACATGCCAGAGCTTTTCGCGGATCTCTTTTCGAAACTGGGAGATCTCCGGATGGCCGTCGGAGAGACTATGCTGCTTGGCATGGGAGGCGGCGTGCGCCTGCACCAGCCACTCCAGAGTCTCTTCCTGCATGGCTTCAAACGCAGGCCGAATCAATTCGAATCCGCTCAGTTTCATTGTGATCACCCTCTCTTGATTAATTAATCACCCAACATAATTGCAAACAAAATCGCGATCATTTACCGTCCGAATAACTATGAAAAGACTTGTCCTGGCAGCTCTTCTGGTTTGCGCCTACATCTGGTCAACAGCGACCGGGCGGGATCAGTTCGTCCTTGATCAGGGGAAGAGGATCTACAAGGCCCTCTCTGCCTGGTTCGACGATGCGGAACTTGACTTCCAGATCGACAAAGCGCCTCCTGCTCCCGTCCATAAAAAAAAGCGATCCCGCCTCTGGGATTAGAACTTTCAGCAGAATATAAGGTAAAAGATTACTTGCCAACATCCACTTTCATCGGCTATTCGCTGGTAGTATGAGAAGATCGCTTTTTGTCTCCTTGGTTCTGCTCTCGGGATGCCTGGCCAATCAGGGCCTTGGCACTGCTAGCGCGGCCGAGGTTAATATCTACCGAATGAGCGAGATTTGCCTTGGGATGACAGAGGAAGAGGTCTTTCGGATCATGCGGTATCCGACGAGAGAAGAAGAGATCCTAACGGAAGAGGCCTGCTATGACATCTGGTTTTATATCACCAGATCGACAGCCCTCGACCAGAGCGAGCTGAGACCGCATAACTTGACTCCGTTGATTTTCAAAGACGGCGTCCTTGTCGGAAGGGGATACGACTACTATAACAAGTTAAAGGCCAAGCGAAAGCCGAGCAGCGAAGCCGTTTCGATGTCGAGCAAACCGACCCAGCCGCCCAAAAAAGACCAGCCGCCCAAACCTGAAGAACCTCAGCCGGACGAAGAGAAAAAGTACCCCTGGTCCGAAGAAGACGACCGGATGATCGAGCAAGGCTCCGAGCAGAATTTCGATTACTGGTAAATCGTTCAAAATAATTGCTGTTTATATTTTTGTATGAGAGACTGCCCGGCTCAAAATCCAGCCATGAGGTGCGGTATGTGCTACGCTGTTGTTTTCTTGGATCCAAGAGTCTTAATGAGACAGGAACCTCCTTTTGCTCAAAATGATCGCGTTGAGTTCGATGAGGTCTCCTGTAGTGCGTTTCGAAGCTTGATTGAACGTGTGCACAATATTGTTGTTTTGATTTTTCCCTCCAGTCAAACAAAACCATCTCATGCACACATCGAGGCCGCCTACCGCGCATTGGATCTCGGCGCTCGGATCAAGGACACGATCTTCGCACCGCTAGATAAATGGTCACGTACACTTAAAGTTGCCAAGCCGGTGAACGACTGGCGATCAAGCAACACTTTTTCTGTAAAATCTGAGATCCATTCTTCCAAGTTCTGATTTTGTTCTTTTTTTTCTGCTATCCTCGGCATCTG
>DAIDLB010000286.1 GCA_027449725.1 Chlamydiota bacterium | reverse complement strand
CCGCGTTGTATGCTCGGAGCGTCGACTGGAGGCGAGTATGAATTTCCTGTGAGAATTTGTCGTGCCAGGTCGTCTCTTCCTCCTCGGTGCCCTGGGAGGCTTTCGCCAGCGCGGCGAAGGTGGGCTCGAGGGAAGGAAGCTCTCCCTCATGTCCCAGATGCTCCCTTGCCATCTGGGTGATCAGACGGCGGAGATCTCTCTCGTCATAGAGGCTGAAATCGCGCGTGTAGCCGAGGTGGGTGATCTCGCGGCGCAGCACCTGCATGCAGAAACTGTGGAAGGTGCTGAGCGTCACTTTTTTCGCCGCAGCGGGGCCGATCAGCTCCTCGACCCGCTGGCGCATCTCCGCCGCCGCCTTGTTGGTGAAGGTGAGGCCGAGGATCGATTCGGGGGGCTTTCCCATCCCGACGAGATGCGCAATCCGGTAGGCGATGACGCGGGTCTTTCCGCTGCCGGCGCCTGCGAGGACAAGCACTCGTCCCTCAGTAGAGAGAACCGCCATTTCCTGTTCTTTATTGAGGGACATCGATTTTTCCGATGAGGTGGAGCAGTTCTTTGGACAGCTCTTCAAAGGTCGCGGTCTTAGCCCTTTGTCTGGGAAGGACGTTGAGGTCGAGTGAGGCCGGCAGGCCGGGGAGGGAAAGGCGAAACGCTTCGCGGATCCGCCGCTTGAAGAGGTTCCGCTCGTGAGCGGCGCCATAGCGTGCGGACACGGTCAGCCCGAGCCGGGTTTGGGGGAGGCCGGTTTTGAGCCAATCAAGGCAAATCGCCTTGCCGACCAGCCTGTGGCCCTGCTTGGAGAGCCGCTTGAATTCAAAGCGGGTGGTCAGCTTGGCGCTTTTGGGAAAGATCAGGCGGCAAGCGCTTTGCGGCCGGCCCTTCGGCGGCGGCTGATGACTTTTCTGCCTCCGGCGGTCTTCATGCGGGTCCTGAAACCGTGTGTCTTCTTGCGCTTGATTTTGCTCGGTTGGTAAGTGCGTTTCATTTTTCATCCTTTCAAAATGGGAAAATTTGTACCATGACTATAGCTCAGAAGGGGAGAAAATGGCTAGAGGGAATTGCAAAACCCGCTCCGCAGGCCGGAAATGGGGTAGGCGCTTGTCCATTTTTGACCGAAAGTTTGAGGAGCCTTTTTTTTCAGATTGTCTGGAAATAGGGGAAAAAGGTATAAGGTATGCCTTTCAAACCGAGAGAAATCGATGAAAGTAAGAGCTTCGATCAAGGCCGACGCCTCCAAGGGCGACCAGGTGGTACGCCGCCGCGGCCGAGTATACGTAATCAACAAAAAGGACCCGAACCGCAAACAGCGGCAGAAGGGGCCGGCACGCAAGAAGTAAAGGGAATTTTTCAATGGCAACAAGATCTGCGATCGCAAAACAGAAGAGAAGACAGAAACTGGTACAGACAAAAAAAGAGAAGCGCCAGCATCTGAAAAACGTCATTCTCGACATGAACAAGAGCGAAGACGAGCGGATGGCCGCTGTCGATGCCTTGAACAAGATGCCAAAAAATTCTTCGCGTGTACGTCTGCGCAACCGCTGCCAATTCACCGGCCGCGCCCGCGGGCACCTGCGTCTCTTCAATCTGTCTCGCCTCTGCTTCCGCGAAATGGCCCACCAAGGCCTTCTTCCCGGCGTCTTCAAGGCCAGCTGGTAGAATTATACCACAAAAGGGTGAGGCTTCCTCGCCCTTTTTATACTTTGTATTTGATCAATTCCTGAAGCGGCTTCCAGGTGGAAAGTTCTTCGTGCCAAACGAAGGTGCTCGAACCAATGGAACCGTTTTGCCATGCCTGCGTCAAGGCGTTATGACTCATGGGGCCTTGGCTCGCCCTGGCTTCGTCCAGATAGTACCAAAAGCGGTCGCTCGGCCCGTCAATGAAGGGCTGAGGAGAGGGGATTGGCTGGTCGGGTTGAATATTTTTCTTGCGCGGCTGCGGCAGGATGAACAGGGCAAGGACGCCGAGAAGCCCAAAGATAAAGCCGATCGTGAACCAGGTGTAGGGGTTTCGCCCCTTCCGGTTGGCGAGATAGGCTGAAATTAGGCCAAATCCGATAGAAGAAATGAGAACGGCAATCGGGTTCATAGCATCAAGCTGGTTGAATAATTACCTGTTATGGTACTCTTCCGGCGATTTCACAGCAAGATTGTAGAAAACTGAAAATAAGTGTACACTGTTAGAGACACCAGGGGATCTAAATGTACGAAAAATTAGATACTAAAGAATTGAATTTGCCTGACACCGTCTTCATCCGCGATATTGAATCGAGGGTATTTCAGGCCATTGTTCTTCAATGCCTCTCTAAAATCGAGGGGATTGGCCTCTTGGAGGGCAACCTGTTCGACAGCCTGCTTGGGCGCGAAGTAGAGAGGGTGAAGGGCATCCACGTTGAGCAAGACCAAAAGCAGCACTCGGTGCTGGTGAAGGTGGAGATCAACATCGCCTATGGATTTTCCATCCCGGAAAAGGCGGAGGAGATCCAGACGAAGATTGTGGAAGAGGTGATTCGCTGGAGCGGGCTTCATGTGTCGAGCGTCCATGTCATTTTCAAAGATCTGGTCCTCGCCCCCCGCGAAGAAGAAGCGCCGCAGACGGAAGAAAGCTACGAAGAGAGTTTTTAATCATGCGCCTCCGTGAAGCCGTTGCCTCGGCCCTCCATTTGCTGGTGGTGCTCTCTTTTTTCGCGCTCGGCTTCGTCTCTCTCGTCCTTGCGCGCCGCTCCGACTGGATGCAATCGATGTTCGATCGCCTCAACAATGCGCCGGAGATGCTCTATTGGACGGCCGTGGGCTTTGGCGCCATCGGCCTTTTTTTTCTTTGGGGCTTTCATGGGATCGGCCGCGGCCGCTACCTTGCCCTGGAGATGCCGTCCGGCAAAGCGATGATCGATTCAAAGCTTGTTCGCCAGGCGATCGAGGAGTGTTTCCGGAAAAACTATCCCGGGCAGGTCTCCGGAGCGAGCGTATCTGTCGCAAAAAATAAGCGGCTGGAAGTGGCGCTCGATGTAGAGCCTCTCTCTGATGAAGGGCAGGCCGAGCTCCTTTCCGATGCAGAGGGGAAACTGCGTGAGCTTTTACAGGTCCAGTTCGGTTATTTCGAGCCTCTGTCACTGTTTGTCCGGTCTAAATAGCGCTGGTTTCGAATAAGAAAGATGAAAAGTGGCGTAGACTATTGCGTTTTTCTATGCTTCCCGGAGTATTTTATAAGTCTCTGTAAAAGAAGAGTAGAACTGATAAGCTTCGATTGCCAAAAAAGTCAGATGGATTCCGGCAGTGAGAGCTATCTTCGCAGTAGAGAATAGCCGCGATGGCGGCTCGTATGGTCTGTCTTTTGCTTCAAGGAGATTCAAAAGACGTTTTGCATTATTCGGATGGGAGCTACCAAGATCTTGGCTCTTTAGCATGGTTTCTGTTTCTTGCACACAAGAGGAACCGATAGAATTTTCGTTTCTTTGAAAGTTAACCAAATCGCGAAGAAGGCAGTTTTTTTGGGCAGTAATTAAACCTTCGCGACAGTCTGAAGAAATCCGGCTCTGAGCATCTGCTCCATTTTCAATCATCTGCGACAGTGGAGCATTGATGAGTCGAAAGAGGGGGGGATATTGGACGCCTGTTGATAGAATCGTTGCAATAAGAGAATTCCACACCGAAGTATTTGTCGGATTGGTGTAAAGAACGAGAGAACGAAGACAAATGACGAGAAGAAAAAACAATCCATTGGAAGAGATGTCCACCCTTCGGAGATGTCCCAATTCATGAGCCAAAATGCCCCGAAGGACTTTTTGATCGATGATGTCGTTCTCTCCCATCTCTAGAACAAGCAGGTGCAATTCATTCCGTTTTTCCGGACTTGCCTCGTCGATAAAGCGAGCCAGGTCGAGTGGATGATTGGGCAGTTCGTTTAAAATGCCTTTCCACTTCTCTGTAAAATTTGATTCATAGACGTCAAAATCGCTTTTCGAAATTGTAAGAGTAGGGGTTGATCCCAAGACTCCTTTCACACTTATGTCGCCGTGATCGACGATCTGAAGAGCTCGATCCATATTTTCAGGCAATTCGAGAGCAGATGCAACCGCTTGAATTTGTTTTTGTATCTCAAGTAGTTTTTCTTTTTCTTCAGGTGTAAAATTATTGAAAATAGAGGAGTCGGGTTTTGAAAAAATAGTATTAAACCAGTATAAGCCGATCTCTTTCGTGTTATCCAAAAATGGAAAATAAGTAGCACACAAACCGAGATATCTTGCGAATAGTTCCAATCGTTCCTGTTGATAGCATCGAAACGAGAACCCGCCTAACCCGAGAAGCAATAGGGGTGTCAAATAGTCAGCCACTTTTGCCTTGAAATATCCGGACCAGCTATAAAGCTCTTTTCGCATTGCCTGATCGGGATCCACATCATGGTCGATCCTTTTTTGGCATGCGATACTAAGAATTTTTGTTTCTGCGCTGATCTGAGTGATTTCTTTGATCTTGCCTTGGATATAATTGATCTTTTTGATCGCAGCTTTCATCGCATTGCGGTCTTTTCGGTAATAAGCTGTGTTCAATTCATTGAGATGCAATGCGAGCCAATGACGTGCCCTGGGACCTTCCGCTGGAAGGCTCTTGGCAAGCTCGATCTTTTCTTTTCCCTTCTCGCATAGATCAACTAAAGGAAAAAACATTTTTTGAATCTGTTGTGCGGCTTCGAAAATAGGCCCTTCTTGTTCAATTTGAACAACTTTTTTAAAAAGGGCATTTGCATCTAGGAAGCAAGAATTTTTTGCATAATTGAAATATAGGTCGAGGATTTCAATGTCTTTTTTATTATAAGGCGATTGTGTGATTCGGTCTCTTACAGCATTCTGATATTTCCGCAGAAAAGAGTCGTTTTCAGTGCTATTAAATAAAGAAGCAATGGACATTTTTTGATCCTGATTTTTGTTATATTATAATAAATAAGGAAAATTAGGGGAATTCAAAAATAATTTACACCTCGCCAAGTACAGAAAAGACCGGCTTTTCAGCCGGCCCACCTGCTTACAGCTCGTTTTTGGCGAACTCTTGGATCGCTTCCGCGATGAATTCGGGAAGTTCTGGATCGAACGCCTCATAGGCTTTTCTCAGCTCGCTCTGAACAATAAATTGTCCATGACCTGAGTACGATTCCCGATTCGGCGTCCAGAAGTGCTTGAGCCATTGATAGTGCCGGCGGACCTCCCCCTGCACTTCTTTAGAGTCGGCGGGCAGGTCTTTTTTCATCAGCCGGACGAGCTCCTGGCAAATAGAGTCGAACGCTTTTTTCGCCTGCTCTCCATCTTCCTTTGTCCAGTCGGCCATGTTTTTCCGGGCCTCTTCGATTTGGGCTTTTCCCTTTTCGCCGAAGCGCTCGATAATTTGTTTCTCGTATTCCTTTTGCTTTTCTTTGCTAAAGCCGAGATACATTTCTTCGTCTTTCATTTTTTGAATTCCTTTTAAGTGTTTTATTGTTTTGTCAATGGTCTCGATCAGCTTGTTTGTTCTTACCACGTTTTTTTGTAAAACCGCGCGATGGGAACTCAAAGCTGTCAGTTTGTCAAAGTCAGACCGCCCCAGGATTTTCCGGATCTGCTTGAGCTCGAACCCGAGTTCTTTAAAAAAAAGAATTTGCTGCAAAAGGAGCAGCTCCTTTTCCTCGTAGAACCGATATCCATTGGTCCCATGCCAGGCCGGTTTTAAGAGACCGACCCGGTCGTACCAATGAAGCGTCCAGACGCTGACCCCGGAGAGCTTTGCCAACTGCGCTACTGTATAAGCCATTGATCGCTCCTCTAATATCCCTTTGATTTTAAAGGATGCGATCATCTTAAGCAATGACGCTACGTCAGGGGCAACCGGAAATAAATTGCCAGATCTGCTCGACGTCTTTTTTTGTGAGCCCTTCGACCTGGGCGAGCGACTCTTTTGACGCGGCTTTGAGAGAGCGGACGCTCCCGTAGTGACTCAGGAGGAGGCGCTTTTTGACGGGTCCGATGCCGGGGAGGTCGTCGAGCTCGCTTGCGAGCGTCGTCTTCGTCCGTCTTTTCCGGTGGTAGCCGATGGCGAGGCGGTGGGCCTCGTCGCGGATCTGCTGCAAAAGAAAGAGCATAGGGGAGCGGGGATTGACGAGGATCGGATCGGGTCTGTGGGGGATAAAAATCTTTTCCTGGGTGAGGCCCTTGTCGTGCCGGGCGCCTTCTTTTGCAAGTCCGATGACGTCGATCGAGGCGATACCGAGCTCTTGAAACACCTGCAGCGCAAGGTTGAGCTGCCCCTTGCCGCCGTCGACAATTAAGAGGTCGCAAAAATCGCCCTTCTCCTTTTCCCTTGTAAAATGGCGGAGCAGGGCTTCTTGCATCGAGCCATAATCTTCAGAACCCTTTCGGATGCGAAAGAGCTTTGTCCTCTTTTTATCCCTCTCCCCATCGGTAAAACAGCATAGGCTGGCCACGGGATTTGTCCCCGAGATATGCGAAGTGTCGAAGCATTCGATCCGCCTTGGAAAGCGGCTTAGCTCGAGCGTCTCTTGTAAATCCAGCAGCATCTTTTCCCGAAGAGACCGCTCATCCTGTTCTCTGACAAAAAGAGCCTCCGCATTTTTCGTCGCCATTTCGACGAGATCTCTCTTTTTGCCTATCTTTGGCCGGATAAGCGCGATCTTCTTCCCATGCGCTTCGCTTAAAATCTCCTCCAGGGAGCCCGCAGGAGCGAGCGGCAGCAGGATCTCCTTCGGCACATCGCCCATCAGCCCATAGTGTTGAAGTAGAAAAGTCTCGATCAATTCCTCATCATTCGATGCGATGAGACGGAAGCTGAAGTGCTCCGACCCCACGATCTTTCCTTCCCGAAACTGCAGTAGGGCGACGACCACGCCGCCGGCCCTCCTGCAGATTCCCAGGACGTCGCAGTCCTTGGCGAACGCCCCTTCGACATGCTGCACTGTCGTGACGTGCTCGATTTGCAAAATTGTCTTCAGCAGCGCATCCGCCTTCTCGAACTCCAGCCGTTCCGAAGCAGCATGCATCGCCGCCCGGAGTTCTCTCACGACCTCCTTATCCTGCCCCTTCAGCAGCCGCACCGCCCCTTCCGCCATCTTCCCATAGTCTTCCTCGCTGCAGAGGTTCATGCAGGGCGCCGGACATCGCTTCATGTCGTACAGCAGGCACGGCCTCTTCCGGCTCGCCAGCTCGGCATCGGAGCATTGCCTGAGAGGAAAGAGCCTCAAGATCAGGTCGTAGGCATGCCTCGCAGCCAACGCATTCGTATACGGGCCGAAATAAGTCCCCTCCGACTTTTTCGGCTGTCCCTTGCTCCTCACCAATTTCAGCATCGGCCACCGGTGCTTCGTTATCAGCAGGCTAATAAAGGTCTTGTCATCCTTTAGCAAGACGTTGTACTTCGGTTGATGGCGCTTGATCAGGTTGTTTTCCAATATAAGCGCATCTTTTTCGGTCAGCGTCACGATCCATTCGACCGCCTCGACCTGCGCGACCAGATAGGGGACCATCTCGCGCTCATCGCCGCCTGCAGCAAAGTACTGCTTCAGTCTGCTCCGCAAGTTCTTCGCCTTCCCCACATATAAAACTCTCCCTTCGGCGTCCTTCATCAGGTACACGCCGGGGTCGATCGGGTATAAAGCAAGCTCGCGCGGATCAAAAGGCATATCCCGATTCTATCCGCCCCCTGAGATTTTCTCTTCAATTTCTTCAGAGACTGTGCACAAACGTATACGCAATGGCACCTCCTCGGGAAGTCCTGTTTTTTGTTCAAATGTAAAGCAATGTTTTAAATTGAACGTTAATGAAATGTGCGTTATTGTTTTGATTCATTTAATCATAACCGCGGCATAGAAATGACTGTCCATTTTTCAAATCCTTTGACAACATCCGTAAATCATTTTCTTGCGTGGACTCGCGATCCTCGACGAGTGATTGAGACCATCGGCCATCTCGCGCAGGCCATGCAATGGAGCACACTATTACTGGGCACTCCTGCCCAACCAAGAAATTGGGATGTCGTGGACATGGCAATTCGCGTTTTGTCTTCAGAATCTTGCGAATGTCCATCGGATCCGGAGGTTTGTGAAGTCGTTTCGCAATTACAGGAAACCGGCTACCACTCTGGCAATATTAAAATTCTGCTGAAGGTTCCGGCAAAATTTGCCCGGTTTGGGAAAACTGCGCCGCTTCTCATAGCGGATTATGAGATGCGCGGTATGGATATGAAATATGTAATAAAATTCACGGATTACAAAGAGTTTTTGGCTCAGCGTGTTTATCATGTATTCCTGAAGCATTGTCCTGAAATGCAAGCGTTGAATATGCACGTGTGTAGGGCTGCAGCGATTGTGAATCCATTTGGAGCCGAACCGCGTTATTATAGGGATGAATTGCCGGATAACGGTGAAGAAGACGGCCTTCCTTTGGATTGGCAAATGGTTCAAAGATGCCAAGATGAGATGAAACGTATTTTGCCGGGTGTTCGACAAAACAATTGGAACAAACTGGTCAATCCTGTTCTTTTAATATCTGAAAAAGTAGATGGAGTAACTCTGAGAGAGCTTGTTATGGACGGGGGATTTGAATCCCTCAACGATGGACAGAAATTGCAGTTATGCGCTCAATTGGGCATGAGTGCGGCGCTCGATTTAGTGTTCGGCAATCATGATCGCATCATTCATAACAGTTGCTCAAACCTGGGCAACGTAATGCTAACAATAGGCGACGATGGATCTATTCATTGTTGGTTGATCGATAATGGGGATGTGCCACCAAGATTCGGAGAGGATTTGAGCATCAAGAGAGAAGCTCTTGCCGGCGGAAAATATATCTATGAAAGAGTTATCGAGAGTTTAGAGGGGTTGCGGCCTAAAGAACATTGGAATATTGAAGAAGATAAAAGGTTTTCAGACTTTGTGGATTTTACGCAAACGCAAATGGCGAGAGAGGCTTTTCAGTGGGGAATAGCGGGTATGTCCTCATTTCTTAGCGATCAATCCAATGATCCCCGATCCAATCTGAATGTGCAGCTTAAAAGAATAAGTGACAGTCGCCTTCCTGTTCCTGAGACTCCT
>DAIDLB010000285.1 GCA_027449725.1 Chlamydiota bacterium | reverse complement strand
TGGACTGTGAAAAACAAGCGCAATACAACAGAGCGGATCGAGCTGAAGAAGTACGACAAAAAACTGCGCAAGCACGTCGTCTTCAAAGAAGCAAAATAACTTTCTTCATGGAGAGGGATGTTTGAACTTAGAATCGCCCTGCGGTACCTCGTACCCAGGAAACAATCCCTTTCTACTGCTCTCGTTTCCCTTATTTCCGTTGGGGTGATCTCGCTGGTCGTTTGGCTGGTGATCGTCTTCCTCTCGGTGACAGGCGGCATCGAGCGAGGATGGCTTGCAAAACTGACATCCCTCCACGCACCGATCCGCCTCAGCCCAACAGACCGTTATTACAGCTCCTACTACTATTTGGCCGACTCGATCAGCGCGGCCTCCAACTACAGCCTGAAAACAATCGGCGAAAAAGCGGTTGCTCCCAAAAGCGATCCTTATTCGCAAGAAAGCGACGCCGAAGTGCCTCGCCATTGGCCTCGGCCGGAAACGGACGAGGATGGCCGGCTGCGAGATCTCGTCAGGGGCGCTGAAGGGGCTCTCGAAGAGATGAGGCTTCCCTACCAAGACTACGAGATCGGCGGAGCGCTCCTTCGCCTTGCGCTCAATCAGGGGAGAGGAACGACCCTCTCGCAAATGTCCTACCTTCTCTCTCTGATGGAGAAAAACCCCCACTTTGCTACGCTCCTCACGCCTCCCACGGACAGCGATCTTAACGCTCTCCTGGAAACCAACGCCAATGACCCGCAAAAGCTGCAAGCGATCGTCGAGCACGGCGGAATTGAAGAAGTGGCGATCGGCCAGCTCCAGGCGGAACTTCTTCCTGAAGGAACCAGGCTGGTTGCCTTTGCCGCTCCAGGCTATTCGAGCGAATGGGTCGTCCCTCTACAAGCGAATGAGAGGGAGCCGGCCGGATGGGTCCGCGGCACGCTTACCCGCAGAGGCGCCCTCTGGCATTGGGAAAGTCCGTCCGGTGATAAAGCCACCCATCCGCAGCCTCTTTTAGACAAGAAGCTCGCTCTCCGGGCCAAATTGAGCGACGGCCAATGGCTTGTCCAGGGAGATCTGCAAGGCATTCCCATCAGAGGCCATTTGCCCCTCGATGCCGCCTCCGTGCTCCACGCAAAACCAAAAATCCACTTTGACGCGGCTCCGGAAACGCTGCCTCCTTGGGCTGTCTCAATCCAAAACCAGTGCCGTTTGCCGGAAGCTAGGTCAGCTCTCCTGCCGAAAAGCTATCGCGATTTGGGCCTCAAGATCGGAGACGCAGGCTCGCTTTCCTTTTCCGCTGCCGGAGCCGGCTCTTCGCAGGAGCAGCAGATTGCAATCCGCGTCGCAGGTTTCTATGACCCGGGACTTTTTTCCCTCGGAGGACGCTGCCTGATCGTTCCTCCCGAAATGACACGGACCATCCATTCGGCCAGCCAAACCTTTTCTCCCGACGGAACTCCGACCAATGGAATTTTCGTTTGGAGCTCTCTTGGCCAGGCAGAGACCCTCAAAGGCGAGATCGAAGCCAAGCTGGACAAGGCTGGTCTTCTCCCCTACTGGAAGGTGTCGACCTATAAAGACTTTGAGTTTTCAAAGGAACTCTTCCAGCAATTTCGAAGCGATCGGACGCTCTTTCTCCTCATCGCCGTCCTGATCCTCCTCGTCGCCTGCTGCAATGTGATCTCGCTCCTCATCCTCCTCGTCAATGACAAGAAGCGGGAGATTGCCATTTTGCAGGCGATGGGCGCTTCGAAAAGGAGCATGGCCGCGATCTTCGGCTTCTGCGGTTTTGCGATGGGGATGCTTAGCAGCTTGATCGGCACGGCGGCCGCCATCTTCACCCTCCGCCACATCGATGCGATCTCTTCTTTCCTCAGCGCTCTTCAAGGCCACGCGGCCTTCCAGCCGGCCTTCTTTGGCCAAACTCTGCCGAACGCGCTAAGCTCGGAAGCGCTTTTTTTCGTCTTCATCGCGACCCCGCTCCTCTCCCTTTTGGCGGGACTTCTGCCGGCCTTGCGCGCCTGCAGGATCAAACCCAGCAGCGCATTGAGGCAGGAATGAGCGTCCTATTACAAGCCGACGGAATCCGAAAATCATTTCTCGAACCCAAACGGCTCGACGTGCTCGCGGGCGTTTCGCTCACCATCTGCCGGGGAGAATCGGTCGCCATCTGCGGCAGATCGGGAGAGGGCAAAACAACGCTTCTTCACATCCTCGGCACGCTCGAGCAACCAGACTCGGGGGCCCTCTCAATCGCAGGAGTGAAAGCCACAGCCAAAAACGCGTTTCTTCTCCGCCAAAAAGAGACGGGCTTTATCTTCCAGTCGTTCCACCTGCTCGAAGATTTCACCGCGCTCGATAACGTCTTAATGCCCTCTGCCATCGCCAGAAACCCTCTCTCCCGCAAGCGGGGCCTTGAGCTCCTCGAAGAAGTGGGGCTACAAGATCGGGCGGATACATTGGCCAAAGTGCTCTCCGGAGGAGAAAGACAGCGGGTGGCCATCGCCCGCGCGCTTTGCAACGATCCATCCCTCATTCTAGCCGACGAGCCGACAGGCAACCTCGACCGCGCGAATGGCAAGCGGATCGGCGAGCTGCTCATG
>DAIDLB010000284.1 GCA_027449725.1 Chlamydiota bacterium | reverse complement strand
AGCATTCGAAAGAGAGCCTCGTCTCGGTCTTCGCTCCGACGGCGCCCCATCCCACGTCGGGGTTCCTTTTTCTGGTGCCCAAATCGGATGTGCACGATGCCGGCATGAACAATGAACAGGCTGTCAAATTCCTCTTTTCTTGCGGCGCCATCGTTCCGGAGGACCATGCAGAGTAGCGAAACGCGGGTTATTTTTTTTCAAATCCAGTCGCCCCAGGACAAGCCCGCCTGCCTCGTCCGGATCGTCCAGCGCCATTTCCTCCACAAAGAGCCGATCCTCGTCGTCGCCGAAGAGGACAAGGCCCTGGAGTTCGCCGATCAGCTGCTTTGGAAACAGCCGCCGGAAAGCTTCCTCCCCCACGCCATTTTGGAGCACCCCGCCGAAGAATGGATCGCCCTCACCAAGGTAAAAAAGAATTTGAACCAGGCCCGCTATGCTTTTAACTTATGCCCCACCCCCCTTCTGATCGAAGGGCCGTTTCGGACGATCTATGATTTTGAGGACCTTACGTCTCCAAATAAAAAGATGATGTCCCAGATGCGCTACGACGCCTACAAACAAGCAAAATATCTCATTGAAAGCCACCTTTCCTGTTGATCAATTTAGGTGAAAAACATAGAATAATGCCCTGATTTTCTATGGAGTACCCATCATGACCCGAATGAGCAAACAGGCAGAAAGACGCGCAGTTTCCAGACGCCGTCCCAAAATGCCAGCAAAAAAAACCGGATCGAAACGAGATAATCTCGTACAAGGCTATCGGCTGCACGAAAATGCCGCCGCAGACATCGAACTGCGCTTTGTGCCCAAAATCTCCTAACCCCCTCGGATACAACTATGACCAGACACAATAGCTACGGCAAATCAAGCAAAGGCGCCCAAAAGCGCAACGTCCTGAAGCGCTTCGAGCGGATCGACGTCCTCAGAAAGCTCGGCAGATGGATAGACGGGAAAAACCTGAAAGTCACAGGTCTCCCCAAGACGCCGTCGGCCTAAGGGAATGCCGCCGGAAAGCTCCGGCGGCTTCATTATGGATGTTTTCGTACTCAATCGCCAGAAAGACTTAAAGCTCTCCACGAGGAGAGTGAAGGCGCTCGTCTCTGCCATTCTGCAGAAAGAGGGGGTCGAGTGCGAAGAAATTTCGATTTATTTCGTCTCCGAAAAAAGGATCTCTGAGCTCCACCGGGAGTTTTTCGACGATCCAACCCCGACAGACTGCATCACATTTCCAATCGACAGTGAGACCTTGGGCGAAATTTTCGTCTGCCCGAAAGCCGCGCTCGACTATTGCAAAAAGAGGGGCGGCGATCCGTTGACCGAGACGGCGCTCTATATCGTCCATGGGATTTTGCACCTCCTTGGATACGACGATCTCGACCCGAAGAAAAGAAGAGCCATGCGAAAAAAAGAGAAAAAGTGTATGGCTCATCTAAAAGACCTTATGATTTCCCTATGATCTTCGATTTTCTGATCGACAGTTCCTCCCTTCCGATCTTTTTTTTGATCGGGATGCTTCTTTTGAGCATGCTCAGCACCTCGATCCTTTGTCTGGGGCGCATCAAATCAAAAGAGACGCTCCGGAGCGCCGGCTTTTTCTTCCGTCCGCTGCTGCGCCGATTTTTTCCCCGCCATGAGTGGGATACGCTCCACGTCGCCATCGGCCTCAGTAAAAACATCTACCAGCTCCTCTTCACACTGAGCGGCTTCTTTTTCATCTCGACGTGGATTCCCTACTTCAGGACCATGCTCGAAGAAGCTCCTTCGAAACACGACTGGAGGCTCTTTCTTCTCACGGGAGCAACGCTGCTTCTAACAACCCTGATCGTCGACTTTGCCGCGCGACTGATCGCAAGCCTTCGTCCCAAGAGCGCCATGCGGGTCTCTGCCCCTCTCGCCTCGATTTACCTTCTCTGCGTCTTTCCCCTGATTTATTTACTCCTCCACGCAACGCGCGGCATTGTCCAGAAAGCGCAAGCCGAGGAAGAGGAAACGCTCGCCAGCCCAAGCCGGGCGCAGATCAAGGAGCTGATCCGCGAATCGGAGCTGCAGCGCCACCTCGACCCCTTCGACCAGAAGATGATCAGCTCATTCGTGAACTTTAAAGAGCGGGTCGCGAAAGAGATCATGGTGCCCCGCGTCGATATCTTCAGCCTTTCCGCCGACACGCCGATCCAGGGCGCCGCACGGCTCTTCGCCCAGGAAGGCTATAGCCGCATCCCGATCTACCGCGACTCGCTCGACCAGATCATCGGCGTCGTCCTCTATAAAGACCTGCTCAAATTCTATACCGAATCTAGCCAGAAGGCCGCGTCAACGCTCGAGTCAATCGCCAAGCCGGTTCTCTATGCACCGGAAAACAAAAAGATCGCCCACCTCCTGCAGGAGTTCCGGAGCAAACAGATCCACATGGCGATCATCGTCGACGAATACGGCGGCACGGAGGGGATCGTCACAATCGAGGATATCCTCGAAGAGCTTGTCGGAGAAATCGAAGACGAATACGACATTGCAGCCGACCAGCAATTCTGGCCCTTGCCGAATGGAGGATGGGTTGTCGACGCGAAGATGAGCATCTACGACATCGAAGAACAGATCGGCGTTCGCATCCCACCCGACCCGGACTATGAGACGATCGGCGGCTATGTATTCCACCGCGCTGGCACCATCCCGCCCAAGGGGTGGCGCCTCATGCAAGACGAGTTCGACTTGGAGGTCCTCTCCTCCAATGAGCGCTCGATCAAAAAGATCAAGATCCTGCCCCATCCCAATTTGGAACAGGAATAAGGGGTGTCGTCATGAGAAGGATTCGTCGATTTTCGGGATTA
>DAIDLB010000283.1 GCA_027449725.1 Chlamydiota bacterium | reverse complement strand
CTGGTTGACGACGCTGCATTTCATTTTTGCGGCGTGCCTTTCGATTGCTTCGCCGATCTGCCAGATAAAGGCGCCGGGCCTACACACTTCGATGGCGAGGCGGAGGCATTCTTTGGACGTTTCTACAACGCGCCTCTTTTCTTCCGAAACTTCTCCAATCATCACCATTCGGCTCGTATCGCCGAAATAGCCATTGAGGATGCAAGAGACGTCGATATTGAGAATGTCTCCGTCCTGCAGCCGCCTCTTGTCGGGGATGCCGTGGCAGATCACTTCGTTGAGCGAAGTGCAGATCGTTTTGGGAAAAGGGGGGTGGCCATAGTGGAGCGGAGCCGGAATGACGCCCCGTTCTTTGTGGAGTTTTTGAGAAAGCTCGTCGAGCTCCTCTGTCGTGACGCCGGCCTTCGCGTGATTGCAAAGGACGTCTAAAATTTCAGCCGTGATCTGGCAGGCGCGCCTGATCCCGGCGATTTGCTCCGGTGTCTTGAGAATAATGCCGTATTGTTTCCGGTACCGCTCGGCGAGCGAAATGGAGGGCATCTCGGGATAGTGGCATTTCTTCCATTTCTTTCCGCTTCCGCACCAACAAGGATCGTTTCGATTCATGAGTAAAGGACCTCCCAGAGAAAAAGACCGTGGGCCGGAGCCGTCACGGGAGCGAGCCGCCGATCTCTCGAAGAGAGAATGCCCGGCAGCTCATCCGCTTTGATTTTTTTTAGCCCGGCATAGACCAGCGTCCCTGCGATGTTTCGGGCCATTTTATAGAGAAAGTTGTTGCCGCAGATATCGAACCGGTAGCGCCCCGGTTCTTCCAGAGGGACGACGGCGAGTTTGCTGAGAAAGCGGGTCCCCTCATCGATCCGTTCGTTGGAGAGGGCTGAAAAGTCCTGGGAGCCGAGCAGATACCCCGTCGCCTTTTCCATCTCTTCTACATCGAGGGGCAAGTGGAGATGCCAGGAATAGAGCCTTTGCATGGGGGACTGGACCGGTTTATTGCAGACGAAATAGCGGTATTCTTTGCCTTTAGCATCGAGGGTCGGGTGGAAGGAGGCGGACATTTCATCCACCGCCCGGATTGAGATTTCTGACGGGAGGAGCGCATTGAGGCCTCGTTTGAGGCGGGCGGGGGGCACGGGGCTTTGGGTAAAAAACTGGGCTGATTGCCCCTCTGCATGGACGCCTCGGTCGGTGCGGCTAGCCGCTTCTAAAGAAACTGTTTCACCCAAAAGGGTTTTGAGAGCTTTTTCCACCTCTTCCTGGATGCTCGGTCCTGTGGACGTTTTCTGCCAGCCGAAAAAACGACTGCCGTCATAGGAGAGGATAAGGCGGATATTTCTGGTCTGCATGCGAAGGGAATTATAGCCGAGCGGCTTGGTTCTGCACAAAGGAACTAATCCCGCTCATAAACATTTGGACGGCGATCAGGAGCAAGATCAGCCCCATCAGCCGCTCGAGGGCGGTAATTCCGCGCCAGCCAAGGAATCTTTTTAAGAATTCGCAGGTCATCAGGATGACGAGCGAGGCGGCCCAAGCGATAAAGATTGCTCCGACCAGCATGAGGCTCTCATACTGCTTTGCGTAGATCATCACGGCGGCCAGGACGGAAGGGCCGGCGACGAGGGGAACGGCGAGCGGGACGATGAACGGCTCCGAGGTGTGGGGGAGCGCTTCATTGGGGTCGGGCGAAGAAGGAAAGATCATCTTGAGGCAGAGGAGGAAAAGGACCAGCCCCCCTGCGATCTGGATCGTATCGAGCGAGATGTGCAGGAAGTGCATGAGCGCATCACCGAGGAAGCTGAAGAGGACGATGATGATGAGCGCGATGACCATCTCGCGGAAGATGATGGTGCGCTGCCGCCTTGCATCGATCCCCTTGAGAAAGCTGATATAGAGGGGGATGTTGCCGAAGGCGTCCATTAGGAGGAAGAGGGCGAAGGCAATTGAGAGCATTTCTTTCATGATTTCCATCCTAGCCTATCGGTCTCCAGCCGTCAAATCGAGCGGGCTTGGTTGTGGATCTTCCGCCAGAGGCGGAGCATGAAATGTCTTTGGCTCTCAGTGAGTTGGTTGAGGATGAAGAGGCAGTCGCTATTTTTCGCAAAAGCCGACTTGGTCCAATTCGCCGAGCCGGAAACGAGGGTCTGATTGTCGATCAGGGCGAACTTGTAGTGGAGGAGCTGTAGTCCCTGGCTAAGGGACACTTCGACCCCTGAGGTTTTGAGTCTGGCGACTGCCTGGGCGCTGGCGCCGCGGCCGCTGTGGGCGTCGATGACCAGGGAGACAGCAACGCCCCGCTCTTTAGCTGCAATCAGATCGTCGACGAGCAGGGGGTGCGTGAGGGTGAAGAGGGCGGCACGGACCGATTTAGACGCCATTCGGATGCGGCGGCGCAGGTCGGCCAGCGCGTGCCCCCTTGGGTCGGGGAGCAGCCATAGCTCGATCTCCTGCCCTCCGGAGACTGTCTGCAGATATCCCGAGGTAAATGGGGGGTGGGCGATCAAAAACTCAGCCGCCTTCGGGCTGCGCAGGCCGATCACAAGGTTGTCGTGCATGCAAAGCGAAGCCGAGGTGAGGTTGGCCGAGCCGATCAAGATTAGGTCGCGGTCTACGATGAGGATCTTCTGGTGCATCAATCCTCCCTTCCGCACGGGATGGAAGGAGCTTCGGTGTATCGCCGGTATCCGGGTTTGAGCGCCGGTTGGGTCGTAATAGACCGTGGTGTCGACCCCTTCTTCAATTTTCTTTTGGAGTGCATCGAGAACGGCAGGATCGCTTAACCCAAAAACACTCAAATGGATCGACTGCCCCGCCTGCTTCAACGCATGGAGGATGGTCTGGCGAAGATCCTGTCTGGACTGATTGGAAAAAAGAAAGGGAGGCTCTCCTGCTTCCGGTAAACGGGGGCGGAGAGAGCTGTTGACGAGCCAAACAGAAAGGCAGCAAACCACAAAGACGAAGAGAGGAAGGAAAATTCTTCCTCTCGATCCCTGGGGTTGCAAGCCTCTGGCCTACGCCATGTCTCTGAGGACGGCAGCGAGTCCTTTCTTGTCGATCGTACGCATAGCCGCAGTCGAAAGGCGGAGCGTCACAAACCGATTTTCCTCGGGGAGGAAAAAGCGCTTTTTCTTCAGATTTGGAAGAAAGCGGCGGTTGGTGATGCCGGTGATTTTAAGACCGATCCCTTTCTTTTTCTTGGCGATACCGCGTAGGCTGTAGCTTCGGCCGGAAGAGGATCTGCGACCGGTTACTTGACATTGTCTTGGCATAGGAAAACCTTTTTATTCAAAGAAGGGAAATCATAGCAGGAGATCCTCAATTTCACAAGCAAAGATTGCAAAGGATCCCCTGCCGCCCTGCTTTAGACAATACATTTTTTGAAAGAAACTTTTGATGTTCTTGTTTTAATTAAGCAGGATATTTACGTTAAATTGGTTTTGATTTAAAATACTTGCGATGAACGCAATTATTGCAGCGGGCTGTTATCTCCAAAATGCCGACTTTGTCTATTCCCGCTGGAGAAATCTCTATCAAGCTTGGCAAGCCACCACCTATCCTCAATCATGTAAGCTGTCTGTAAAAACCAATTTTACTCCGGAAGAAAAAGAAAAATTAGCGAGGATTCAGGCTGAGATTCGCGCTGTTGCGGATAATACCATTCCAAAAAAATAAATTCATAAATTAGCCTAGGATCTGGAACATAGATTTTTCACATTGCTGGGAATATCGACCCACCTGTTCCAGGCATCACAACAAGCCTCTACAATATCGTCATAATCCTTATAGCACCGATTCGCCAGATACATATCCCTAAGCATTTGCCAGACC
>DAIDLB010000282.1 GCA_027449725.1 Chlamydiota bacterium | reverse complement strand
CTCTTTTGCGGCTCTGCAAAAGGCTCTCTCTTCCGGAGAGTCGATTTTGTTCGAGTCGCTTTGGGATGTGCCAAAGGCGCTTGTCGCCGCGTTTGCGGTCCAAAAGACGGGCAAAAGCCTCCTTCTCATTACAGGAGGCGTCCGCGAGGACGCCTTCTTCGACAGCCTCGACACCCTCGCCCCTTCGCTTGCGATCGAATTCCCCTCCTGGGAGACGCTGCCCGGAGAGGAGATCACCCCCAGCCCCGACATCATAGGCAAGCGCTTCGACGCGCTGAGCGCCCTATTGCAAAGAAAAAAACCGTCGATCGTCCTCTGCCCGCTGCAGGCTCTTCTCCAAAAGGTGATCCCGAAAGAGGAGCTGAAAAAACATCTCGGCGTCTGGAAAAAGGGATCAAAAATCCCCTTTGGCTCGCTGCCCGAAAAGCTCACCCAGCTCGGCTACAAGCGCTCCACCGTCGTTTCCGACAAGGGGGAGTTCGCCGTGCGCGGTTCCATTTTAGATCTCTATCCCCCCGCCTCGCCCGACCCATTCCGCGTTGAGTTTTGGGGCGATGAGATCGAAGAGATCCGAATTTTCGATTCCATCGGCCAAAAGTCGATCGGATCGGCAACTGAGATCGTTCTCGCACCGGCAAATGAACAGCTGCTCCTTCAAAAAACAGCCAAGCTCTCCTCGATTGCCGAGTATCTCGGCGACGATTTCCTTGTCTTTTGGGACGACCTCGTCGCCATCGAAGAGACTTGGGCTACGCTGAAAAACATGCCGGGCGCAGCCTCTCCCTTCTTCTACAGCTTCGACGAAATCTTTAAACGGCTTAAAAAGGAGCAGCAGCTCTACGGCGCGCCGCAAGCAATCGAAGACCTCTCTCCCGTGCAACTCAACCGCGAGCGGAGCAAACATCTGCAAGGTGTCTCCTTCGAAGCGCTCGGAAAAAGCTTTTCCGCCCAGCGCTGGTACCACCTCTTCCGCCGCCCGCCCGAAGACCTGGCCGAAGACGACTCCCCCCTCCTCTTCCTCAACGCCAACGAGACGGAAGAAAACGAGATCAAAAAGCAGATCAAAGAGCAGGACATTGATCCCGCCTCCCCCCGCATCCGCTTTGAAAGGGGCTACCTTGCTTCCGGTTTTTCGATACCCGATCTCCCCTTGACCGTATTGCCAAATGCCGAGCTGACGGGACGAAAGCGGATCCGGCGCCAAAAGTGGCGCGGCACAACGCATACCCCGGCAGCGGAATTTCATCAGCTCTCCCCCGGCGACCCTGTCGTCCATTTCCATAGCGGGATCGGAAAATATCTCGGCATGGAAAAGCACGTGAACCATCTCGGACAAGAGACCGAGTTCATGGCGATCCAGTATGCCGAAGCAAGCAAGCTCTTCGTCCCCCTCTCGCAAGCCTATCTCGTCTCCCGCTATATCGGCACAGAGGAAGCCGCTCCGACGCTCAGCCAGCTCGGAAGCAAGCGGTGGCAAAATACCCGGATCGCCGCACAGCAGCAGATCGTCGGCTACGCAAACGACCTGCTCCAGCTCTATGCCGAGAGGGCCGTGCACGGAGGCGCAGCCTGTCCTCCCGACGGCGAGCTGATGAGGCAGTTCGAAGACGATTTTCCCTATACGGAGACAAGCGACCAGCTCAAGGCGATCGGCGAGCTCAAAGCGGACATGATGGCGCCAAAATCGATGGACCGGCTCATCTGCGGCGATGTCGGCTACGGCAAAACCGAGGTGTCGATGCGCGCCGCGTTTAAGACAGTGGCCGACGGCAAAAAACAGGTTGCAGTCCTCGTCCCGACAACGGTGCTGGCGATGCAG
>DAIDLB010000281.1 GCA_027449725.1 Chlamydiota bacterium | reverse complement strand
GCGCGTCGATCGGCATGCTGCGCTAGGAGAGGGAAAGATCGGAATCGATGCGTTTCGATTTTTGATGACCCATCCGAAGACGAGGGCATGCCCTAAGTATTTAGAGACGCCGGACGGGCCGCCGCTTTGGAAAAAAGAGATCGCGCTATTAAAATCGTTTGCGGAGAGATAAATATGTTTAGAACAAAAATAAAAGAGATTTTGCATGCGAAAGAGCCTGCGTCCTTGGCAGGCAAGACCGTGTCGGTGAGCGGCTGGGTCCGCACGGTGCGGGACCAAAAGTCGTTTGCGTTCATTGAGGTGAATGACGGCTCGACGCTCTCGAACTTGCAGGTTATTTCGGAGGATGCCGAGGTCGTTGCGAAACTGCAGACGGGCGTATCCCTGACGGCGACGGGCGTCTTGGCGGTTAGTCCGGGCAAAAACCAGGCGCTTGAGATGCAGGCGAAGGAAATTCGGGTTCATGGGCCTTGCAGCGCGGAAAAATATCCGCTGCAGAAGAAACGCCATACGTTCGAGTATCTCCGGACGATTGCCCATTTGCGGCCGAGGACGAATACGCAGGGGGCTGTGCTGAGGGTAAGAAATGCGCTGGCGTTTGCGACGCATCTTTTTTTTCAGCAGAGGGGCTTTATCTATGTCCATACGCCGGTGATCACGGGGTCGGACTGCGAGGGGGGCGGAGAGATGTTCCGCGTGACGACGCTGGAGAACTTGGCCCGCGATCCTGCGGAGGATTTTTTTGGCAAGAAGACGTTCCTGACGGTGTCGGGCCAGCTCGAGGCGGAGATCGCCGCCTGCGCTCTGTCCGACGTCTATACCTTTGGGCCGACCTTCCGCGCGGAAAATTCGAATACGTCGAGGCATTTGGCCGAGTTCTGGATGATCGAACCGGAGATGGCCTTTGCCGATTTAAAGGCCGATATGGAGTGCGCCGAGAGCTATCTGAAGTTCTGCATCCGCTATGCGCTGGAGCACTGCATGGAGGATTTGCAGTTCTTCGACAAGTTCGTTGAAAACGGCCTTTTGGAAAGGCTGCGGCATGTCGCAGAGACGCCTTTTGCCGCTCTGACTTATACCGAGGCAGTCGATATCCTCCAAAAGGCGGATAGAAAGTTCGAGTTCCCCGTCGCCTGGGGCTCCGACTTGCAGTCGGAGCATGAGCGGTATCTCTCCGAGGAACATTGTAAAAAGCCGGTCATCGTCACGAACTACCCGGCGGCAATCAAAGCGTTTTATATGCGAGCCAATGATGACGGCAAGACGGTAGCGGCGATGGACATCCTGGTGCCGAAGATCGGCGAGATCATCGGCGGCTCGCAGAGGGAAGAGCGGTTAGAGGTCTTGGAAGCAAAGATCGCCCAGCTCGGCCTAAACCGCGACGATTACTGGTGGTATCTTGAGCTGCGCGAATTCGGCAGCGTGCCCCATGCAGGCTTCGGGCTTGGCTTTGAAAGGCTTGTCCTCTTTACGACCGGCATGGAAAATATCCGCGACGTCATCCCCTTCCCCCGCACGCCGGGCCACGCGGATTTTTAATTTCCGCCAGCTTGTGCAAGGTGATGTATTGATCTCTCCTCGCTACGCTGCGAATCCGCTGCAAAGAGAGACGGTATACGATCTCTTCAATGCTAAAAGGCTGCCCCGCTTCGATCGCATCGAGGATCGCCCAAGCCGCAAGAAAGGTGCCTGAACGCCCTACCCCTGCACTGCAATGGACCAACAGTAGATTTTGTTCATCGGATGCGAGTTCCTTTCTGACCTCTAAAACAAACGCGAGGAGCTCCTCGGGATCGATCCCGCAATTGTCTTGCCACTGATCGAGTTGAAAGGTTCGCACAGGAGTTGGAATCGGTGCATTCCAATACGGATAGCACTTCTCGACGTCTCCTTCGGCGGCGGCAGTCAGCCGGACAAGGTGCGTAACGCCTTGAGAGCCGATTAAGTCAAAGAAGCGATAGACGTCCTTTTCCCTGGGCCCTTCGCAAACAATCATGCGGCAGTTTCCCACATAGACCGTGCTCGCATTGTAGTTGGCATCCGTATTGTTATAGGCAAAAGCACAGCATTTCCCTTCCCGAACCAGATCTCGGTCGATTAGCTGCCCTGCGAATTTGAATTCATCCGACTCCCACCTGCGCAGGCGGATTTCTTCAAATTCTCGGGCGAGCTCCTCATCCGATCGATTCGGTTCAAAGGGCTTAAAAGATCGATCCGACGCAAAGGACTCCCACCGGCTCTTCGCCTCCATTTCCAGCGAACCAAAATGGACAGCCAAAAAAAACGCCTGGAAAATAAAGCCAATCATCTTTCACCTCAAGTTGTTCGAGCCGTTTCCTGCAGGGCTGAGCGCCTCTTCCAGAGATAAAGAGGCAGGCCGGCCAGCGCAATCAAACTTGCCAGGGCAACCATCTTGATTCCCGAAGAATAGAGAGCCCAACCGCAAAAGGAAAGGGCGAGGATTCCGAGGAGAATCCCCCCTGGATTGTTCTTCCAAAACAGTTTCAGGTAGCTCATTGCAGATAGGGCGTAGATGAAGAGGAACGCCGTGACGGAGACGTCGATCATCAGATTGATCTGCGAGACGAGCCCCTGGTTCATCGTGAGGATGAGGACCGGGATGATCCCCAAAGAGGAGGCGACGATGCCCCATTGGGGAGCGCCTCTTTTGTTCACTTTGCCAAACCACTTCGGCAGGTGGCCGTCGGCGGCGGCGCCAAGCGCGATTTGTCCGCTGGTGAGCACCCAGGCGTTCAGCGTCCCAAGGCAGACGATGGAGGCGGCGAGCGAGATGAGAATGTACCAGTTCCCCCCAAAAATGATCTGCGCGGCGTCGGCAAAAGGCGCTTTGGAAGCGGCTAGCGCCTCCGGCGGCACAACGCCCATGATGACGGTGCTGCTGAAGATATAGACGATGGCAACGAGCAGGGTTCCCATCATCAGGGCGCGCGGGATCGTCTTTTGAGGGTTGTCGACCGATTCGGCGGGCGTCGTCGCCGACTCAACGCCGATAAAGCCCCAAAGCGTGAGGAGCGCCGCCGCGTTCATCACTCCGATCGTCGAATCGGGCGTTGGATTGAACGGGACAAAATGGGCCTTTTTCATGAAAAAAAGTCCGGCAGCGGGAACCAACAGGAGAGGGAGGAGTTTTAAGAGGGTAAAGACGAACTCCATCTTACCGGCGGAACGGACGCCGAGGAGGTTCAACCCCGTAATCGAAAGCAGGACGGCCAACTGCAGGAAAAGCCTCGCCGCCGGATGGAACTCCCCGAAGATGGGGCTTAAGTAGGTGATGACCGCGATCACGACCATCGGAGTGCTGAGCCAGGAGATCACCCAATAGGTCCAGGCCGAAAAATAGCCGGCGGAAGGGCCGAACGCCTTCTCGATGAACGTGTGGGGCCCTCCTGTTTTTGGAATCCGGGCGCAGAGGCGCGCGAAGACGAGCGCCAAGGCCAAAGCCCCGAGCCCCGTGATGAGCCAGCTGCTGAGGCCGGCGGCCCCAAAAGGAGCCAGGCTCGCCGGCAGAAGAAAAATCCCCGTCCCAATTTGGCTTCCGGCTACAAGCGAAGTGACTGCCCAAAAGCCCATTTTTCTCTGTACGTTCATAAAACCGTTCTAACCTGTCTTTCCTGTTAAAAAAATGCAATCGATGAAAAATTTGAAACTGCGCTGACTAGCGCTTCCGTTTGGACAGTACGTATTGTGCCATAGCTCAGTATGGTAGCGCATCCTGCCGATTCTGTCCAGAGATGGCCAAAATTCCGTTAGAGCGAATATTCTTTACCCATTTTTTATGAAAAAGCAATGGAGTTGGATTGTGGCGATTGGAGCGAGCAACGCCTTCCTTTTTTATCCGGAAAAACGGCCCTCCCATTCCCGCCTGTTTCCCAAAGCGAAAGTCACCAAACTGCAAGGCACCCTGGAAATCAAACAGCGGTGGCTTTATAGCGAATGGGACCCGCGCGCCACGTTCTCGAAGGGAATTCAGCGCGATTTTCCAAAGAGAGAGGCTCTCGATCCGGCTGAAAAACATCCCGACATTGAAAAAATCACATCGGTCTTTCATCGGGTCCGCGGGCAATGGGAGCTCTGGCAGGAGCCGAGGGAAACCGCCGAATGGACGAAAATCGAGGTCGACCTCCCCTTAAAATGGGTCAAGAAAAACGTGGAGGTTCTGTACCCCCAAAAAGACCGATT
>DAIDLB010000280.1 GCA_027449725.1 Chlamydiota bacterium | reverse complement strand
AAGCACAGAAGAACCCTTTTACCCTCTTGCTACCGATGCGATTCAGAGTCTCGTCGTCGGGAGTCCCCAGGATTTGCAGGATGAGGTTGAGTTGATGGACATAGTCTTTTCCGGCAAAGAGGATGAGGGGCGTTTTCCTTTCTGCGTATTGTTGGCAAGCGTCGTAGATCGGCATCAGAGTCCCTTCGGGAAGAAGGAGCGTAAAGCCCCCCTCTTTCCCTTCGGCCATCTTGTTGCGGATCCGCACATTGGCGAAGGTGCCGCGCATCATCACCTCGTGGTTGCCCCGCCGGCTTCCGTAGCTATTGAACTCCTCTTCGGATATGCCGTGCTGCAGCAGGTATTTTCCTGCAGGAGAAGCTGCTTTAAACGCTCCTGCCGGAGAGATGTGGTCTGTCGTCACCGAATCGCCGAGAAGCGCCAGCGCCCGCATGCCGGAGAGCTCCGGAAGCAAAGGCGGCTCTTTGGAAAAGCCGTCGAAAAAGGGGGGCTTTCGGATGTAGGTGCTTTTCGGCTCCCACCGGTATTGGGCGCTCTGCACCGTCTTGATCTCGTTCCAAACCGGATTGCCGCTGAGGATATTGGCATAGCGCTTCTCGAAGAGCGCAGGCTGCAGCCCCGTTTGGATCGCATGGGCGATTTCTTGCGATGTCGGCCAGATCTCGCGGAGAAAGACCGGGTTGCCGTGGGCGTCTTTTCCGAGCGGCTCCACCTCCGGATCGAAATCGACCCGTCCGGCGAGAGCAAAGGCGACGACGAGAGGCGGCGACATGAGAAAATTGGCCTTCACCGAGCTGTGGATCCTCGCTTCGAAATTCCGGTTGCCGCTGAGCACGCTCGCGGCGATCAGGTCGTGTTCTTTGATGGCGTCTTCGATCCGCGCGTCTAGAGGTCCGCTGTTGCCAATGCAAGTCGTGCATCCGTAGGCGACGAGCTGAAAGCCGAGCTGATCGAGATAGGTTTGCAGTCCGGTCCGCTCCAGATAATCGGTCACGACGCGAGAGCCGGGCGCCAGGCTCGTCTTGATGAAATGAGGCACTCGAAGGCCCCTTTCCACCGCTTTTTTGGCCAGGAGGCCGGCGCCGATCATGACACTCGGATTGCTCGTATTCGTGCAGCTCGTGATCGCCGCAATGACCACGGTGCCGTGGGAAAGGGTTGCATCGAGAACATGGTTTTTTGCCGATTCGGGGTGGCTGAGCGGCCGGTTGGAGAGCATCTCCTGCTCGCTCCAGATCGCTCGGCTATCCACCGGCCTTTCAGTCCCGCCCGAATCGCGCGCGAGCGCCCCTTCAGAATGGAGGCGGACGCTTTTGCCGAGATCTTTTTTCTCATACCCGCCCTTATCCAGAGGAGCGCTCAGCAATTCCCGAAACTTTTTTTTCACCTGAGAGAGGGCAATTCGGTCCTGCGGCCTCTTTGGTCCTGCAACGGAAGGCTCGATTGTGGAAAGATCCAGCGTCAGCACTTTGGTAAAGTCAATCTCCCCTTCCCGCGGAATGCCAAAGAGTCCTTGGGCCTCCAGATACTCTTTCACAAGGGCAATCTCTTCAGATGGCCTTCCCGTCATCCGGAGATAGTCGAGCGACTTTTCGTCGACAGGGAAAAAGCCGATCGTCGCGCCGTATTCCGGCGCCATATTGCCGATCGTCGCCCGGTCCGCAACGGACAGGCTCGCCGCCCCCTCACCGAAAAACTCGACGAATTTCCCCACGACATTTTCCTTGCGGAGGATCTCCGTGATGCGGAGCGTCAGGTCGGTCGCCGTGATCCCTTCCTTGAGCGTCCCCGTCAATAAGACGCCGATGACCTCAGGCGTCTGGATCGAAACCGGCTGGCCCAGCATCGCTGCTTCCGCTTCGATGCCGCCGACGCCCCATCCGACAATCCCGAGTCCGTTGATCATCGTCGTATGGGAATCGGTGCCGACGAGGGTGTCGGGATAGAGGAGGCCGTCCTTTTCTACGACGACGGTGGCGATCCGCTCGAGATTGACCTGGTGAACGATCCCAATCCCGGGAGGCACCACCTGGAACGTCTCGAAGGCGTCTTGCCCCCACTTCAAAAACTCGTAGCGCTCCTGGTTGCGCTGAAACTCCACTTCAAGGTTGTACTGAAACGCGTCTTTCGACCCGAACCGGTCGACCTGCACCGAATGGTCGATCACCAAATCAACAGGGACTTGCGGTTCGATTTTTTTCGGGTCGCTCCCTTTGTCCGCCACGGCGTCGCGCATAGCAGCCAGATCGACCAGAAGAGGCACGCCGGTGAAATCCTGCAGGATGACCCTGGCCACGCAAAATGGGACGTCGCCCGGGTCGGGCTTTTTTCCATTCCAGTTGGCCAACCGCTCCACATCGTGCTTCGTCACCCGCTTTCCATCGCAGTTTCTAAGCAGGGACTCGAGCATGATCCGGATTGAAACGGGAAGCCTCCCCACCTTGGAAAAAGTCCCGGAGAGCTCCGGCAGTGAATAATACGAGTATTTCCCGAGAGCTTTACGCATGGCGGCCCCCCTTTTCGAACCAGATTTTTTGCTGGAGCAGCGCCTGCCCCTCAAACATCTCCATCCCGCCAATACAGGTGCAGCCCCTATCCTTCGCCAATTTAAGAAGAGGCGTCTCTTTTTCCCAATAAATGATGTCCATCACAACAGCCTTTGGCGGCAGTTCCTTGGCATCGAAGAGGAGGTCGGCCGGAATCGAATTGACGAGGATGTCAAACGAGAGTTTTCCCAGCTCTTCAAGCCCGGCGGCGTCGCATTCGAATTCCTTGGCCAGGGCATCCCGCCTCTCTGGCGTCCGATTGAGGACGGTCACTTTCGCCCCCC
>DAIDLB010000279.1 GCA_027449725.1 Chlamydiota bacterium | reverse complement strand
TTATCAGGCGTATTGCCTTGTGTTAGTAGTGTTTAAAGTAATTAATTCATTTTATTTAAAATTAAAATTGAATCTGATAATTTAATATTATGGCTTATATGGAGGAAGTATGTCTATTGTAAAAGTGATTGAAATTTCCTGCGAAGGAAAGAGCATTGAAGAAGCCCTGCAGTCGGGCGTTGCCGAAGCAGCGAAGTCGTTAAAGAATATCAAACAAATCGACGTGAAGTGGATTCACGGCCACGTCGAACACAATAAGATTACCGTCTTCCGCGTGAATGCGAAAATCTCTTTCGTTGTGGAGCATTGAACCGTTTTTTCTGTTTGACGACCGGTTCGAGCCCCGCAATGGCAGAGGTAGCGATCTTTTGCCCGGTGAAGGCTTCGATTTTTTTGACAATGAAGCTGTCTCGGTGAGAAGCGAAAGAGAGGGCCGTGCCGGTCGCTCCCGCTCGTCCTGTGCGGCCAATCCGGTGAACATAGTCTTCGGGGCTTCTCGGTAGGTCAAAGTTGATTACATGGCTCACCGCTTGCACGTCGATGCCGCGCGAGGCCACATCAGTAGCGACGAGGACTTTGATCTCGCCTTGTTTCATCTGCGCGATTGTGCGCGTCCGCTGTCTTTGTTTCATATCGCCGTGCAAGACAGCCGCTCTATGTCCCTGAGCTAAAAGGTCATCGACGAGTTCGTCTGCGTGCCGCTTGGTTGAGGTGAAGATGATCGTCCGCTCTACCTCTTCCATCTGCAGGATATGGTTCAAAAGGCGGTTTTTATGCTCTAGCCCATCTGTGTAATAGATAGTCTGGGAGATATTTTCGTGCTTTTCGTGTTCCGTATGGACGACGATATCCATCGGTTTGTTGAGCAGTTTTTCTGAAAGAGCTTTTACACTTCCCTGGAGGGTCGCGGAAAAGAGGAGCGTTTGCCTCTCCGCCGGCGTCGCGGCGACGATTTGTTCTACCGGCTCTAAAAAGCCCATGTCGAGCATCCGGTCGGCTTCGTCGAGAACCAGTATCTCCAGTCTTGAAAAGTCAATTTTAGAGCGGTCCATGAAATCGATCAGGCGGCCCGGGGTGGCAATCAGGATGTCACATGGCTTGGAGAGTTTTCTGAGCTGGGCCGAATAGGGGACGCCGCCGACGACGCAAGCGCTCTTTAAGTGGGGGAGAAAGCGGCTGTATTTTTGGGCTTGCAGCTCGACCTGCATCGCCAGCTCCCGGGTCGGGACGATGATCAGGAGGCGGGGGCCTTTGCCCGACTTTGCAGAGGGAGCCGTCAGCCTGTTCAGGGCTGGAAGGAGGAAGGCGCCTGTTTTGCCCGTGCCTGTTTGCGCGGAGGCGCGAATGTCAAATCCTTTGAGGATCTTGGGGATCGCTTTGGATTGGATTCCGGTTGGTTCCGTATATCCTGCCGCCGAAAGGGCCCTCAGGATTTGAGGATGTAAACTAAAATTGTCAAACGTCATTTTACTTTGTGGCTTGATGAATGAGTCTATAGATTGTCACAGGGGGCTGATTTAAAGATACTCAATTCGGTGGAGCGGATGATTTGGGTGAAATTTAGTGCCTTAAAATTCAACATTTTATGGGCATGTTGAATATATCAGTGGCAGAGAATTTTCCATCTTTGCATAATTTACAACGAAATACAGGAGGCACTCTTGACAAAGTCGAAAGGTACAGTTAAATTTTTCAATATGCAAAAAGGTTTTGGGTTCATTACCCCAGAGAGCGGAGGAAAGGACATTTTCGTTCACGCGAACAATCTGAGATGCGATCCGCATGCGCTGAGAGAAGGACAAAGAGTCGAGTATATTGAGAGCCCGGGAAAAAAAGGTCCTGAGGCAAAAGAAGTCAATCTGATCTAATCGGATGAAGCCGGAGTTTCTCCGGCTTTCTTTTATGTCTGTTGATCCAGGCGGTCGAAAATAATCGCAGTTTCTTCGAGAGCTTGCGGCGTAATGTGATAAGCTCCTTTAAATACATGGTCTAAGGAATAGACCAGGTAGAGCATGAAGGAGAGGTATCCTACGAGAAGACCGGTCATAAGCATTTGCATGAATAGGCTTTCCAGCCCGAAAATGAACATAAAGCAGACGGTGATGATGGCTCCGGAAAGAAGTACGGCCCACATCATGCTGCTCAAGCGATCCCACGAAAAAAACTCCCTGGCGAGTCTTGCATTCATCAGTCGGTCAAGTTTGGAAACGGTCTGACCGTACCAGATTTTCGTCATTTCTCCCTGAAGATCGACAGCCTGGTAGCTATTCCAGATTGCCTGCAAGATGGCGTCGGCCTTGAGGCGGCGAGTCTCGTTTTGCGGCTGGCTCCACTCTTCATGGATTACATAGTCGACATAATTCCGAAGGCTGTTTCGGATCTCCGCGCGGCTGGCGGGGTCGAAGTAGTCGGCGTCGCGATAGAGATCTACGATCATCGTGGCCTCTGTGTGAACCGTCTCTTCAGCGCTGTTATGCCTTTCCTGGACATTGATGACCGTAAAGCCCAAAATGACGCTGTAGAGAACGCCGATGATGCTAAACGTAAATCCTGTTACGTCATGATGCTTGCGCAAGGCTTCGGCAGGGATCCGTTTTCGGAAGAACCATAAGGCCAGAAGGCTGGCTAGGATGATGGGAAGGACGACGAGAATGGAAGAAAGGATCCAGGGCAGGTTGTTCATGGGGTCAACAGTTCAACCTTCCCGCTGCCCAAGTGATAGTAGGCGCCGACGCAGGCGATTTTTTTCTTGGCAACGAGCCTTTTTAACAACGGGGTTTGCCTCAATTGGGCAACGACATTTCGGACATTCGCTTTGATCGCCTCTTCCGTTGTTTTCGCTCCCTTGACAGCAGGCTCGATCAGCCGGGCAACAGCCTCAATATCGGCAGTTTGTCCTTCCATGACGGCTGTCACCGCGCCGCACGATTGGTGTCCAAGAACGACGATAAGGGTCGCGCCCAAATGTTTTATTGAGTATTCGACGCTGTCGAATTCGACCGGGCCGGCAACATTTCCGGCTACGCGGACAATAAACAGATCGCCGAGTCCCTGATCGAAGATGATCTCAGGGGCCACACGTGAATCAGAGCAGCCTAAGATCGCGGCAAAGGGATTTTGTTTTTGCTGCACTTCTTCCCTGCGGGCAGAGGATTGGTTTGGATAGAGGAGCTTGTCGTTGATATAGCGGGTGTTTCCCTCCATGAGCTGCTTAAGCAGCTCATCGGGAGTTTGGGCGAATCCAGCTCGCAGCGCGAGAAGAAATAGAACTAGAAGATTTTTTCCCATCCCTTCCCCGTTTAAGGCTGTGGATGGGATTTGTCAATCAGATCTTTTTCAGTTCAAGAATGGACAGGAACGTAGGCGTAGGGAGGGTTCGGACTATTTCAAGTCCGCTCTTTTTCGCTAATTCCTTAAATTCATCTTCAGTCCGTTCGCTGCCGGCAAAAAGCGTCATGAGAAAGAGGTCGGTGTCTTTGCTGTGATGCCGAGACGTGTCTTCCGGAACCACCCCTTCGATGACCAAGAGCTTGCTTCCATCTTTCATCGCTTGGGCAATGTTCTTCAAGATTTTCAAACAATCTTCATCGCTCCAATTATGCAAAACCCGCTTCAGGATAAAGACATCAGCGGTGTTTTCAGGAAAGGAGTCAAAAAAACTTCCGCCATGGGCTTGCCATCGACTCTGATCCTGTTGGATCTTGGGGTGTGAGACGGCTGTTTCAAGATCGAATAAAATTCCATAGACATTCGGAAAGCGCTGAAGAACCTGGTTTAAAAACTGCCCTTCGCCTCCGCCGATATCCATCACCGTATCGGTCTCTTTAAGGGGCAAAAGCGGAGGGAGCAATCTGTCTTCATCTTGGGTATAGGTCGTCATGTGGACGTTGAAGCGCTTTTCAGCTTCCGGATTTTGAGACAGATATTCGAAGTAGGTTTTTCCATACAAAACGTCGAAGGCCGGTTTGCCATGCAAAGCTGCTTCGTGGATCGCTCCTATGGCATTCCATCTGGGACCGGTAGCTACAAGCAGATCGCCTTGAATGGATTCCGGATGTTTTTTCGCTAGGTAGGATGCTTCGGGATTGAGGGAAAAGGAGCCGTTTTCATTTTGGGAAAAAATCTGATGGCTGACGAGATAGCGAAGGAGTCTGAATAGCGAACGGCGGTCGGCGTTGAGAGCATTTGCCAACTGATCGAGGGTTTGCGCGGGGTGATCCCATAAAGAGTCGGCGATTCCGAGTTCGGCGGCAGCGCAAATGGCGCTCGAGAGCAAATAGGCATGGGCAAGCGAATGAATTCGCTCTTTTGATGTATTCATTTGGTCACTCATTTTGTTGATAAGGCTGGCGAGTTTAGCACGAAGGAGTATCAAGCGGCTAGAATTTTAGATTGATTCCGCCACGGACTTCCGGACAGGGGAGACATCCCAGGATCATTTTAGCGCCGAGATCGAGGAACCCCGATGGAAATTGGATTCCTGCGCGAAGCGGGACGTAGGGGATAAAATAGATAGCGCCTATGCCGTAAGAAACATAAGGCGAAATTTCTTTATCGGGTTTGAAAAAATGGAGAAAATTATAGTCTACCGACAAAACGGGGAACGCGTGAACAGTATCGAAGGGGATGTACGCGATTCCTACTTTGTAGTCTAGGGCATTCCCTTTAGATCCGGTTCGGGTGCGGTCTGAAACTCCGATTCCGGATGCTAGGGAAAGCGAACCATAGAGGAATGTTTTTTCCTGTGCAATCGGAGAGGCTAAAGGAGAGTCAAGTTTTAAAGGAGGGAGTTCTTCTTCTCCGCTTAGGGCACGCACGGTCACTAGAAGAGCTAGGGTCAGCCAGATTTTTCTCATTTTTTGGATTCCTGTATGGCAAAGGCCAATATTCTGTAGTTTTTATTCCGTTTTTGTCGAATAAAATAAAAAGTTGATTTAAATAAAGGGTGGCTCGCTTAATCGTTGTTCAAAGCGGATTTCTTGGTGCGATTTTTTATACCGCGCGCAGGAAGGATTGACAT
>DAIDLB010000278.1 GCA_027449725.1 Chlamydiota bacterium | reverse complement strand
CTATGACTCTGAGTGAATTTGCCAACTACTTCGTTTCCTTATTGGTAATCACCAATCCTCTCTCCGCGCTCCCTGCGGTTTTGCGTGTAACGCGCAACCAATCGCAAGCACAAAAAGACCATACGGCTCTTGTAGCGACGTTTTCGATCGGGATTATTTTGATGATTGCAACGTGGATTGGAACGCCGCTCCTTGCGATCCTCGGCATCAGCATTCCTTCGTTCCAGGTCGCGGGAGGCTTTATCCTGCTCACAATCGCCTTTTCGATGCTCAACGCGACGGAAAGCTCGATGAAGCAGACGCCGGAAGAACAAAAGGAAAAAATCGCCAAAGACAGCGGCGCCATCGTCCCACTTGCGATCCCCATCATTGCAGGCCCCGGAGCCATCAGCTCCATCATCGTGACCGTCAGCCATTATCCGGGCATCTTCGAACAGGTGCTCCTGACCCTGGCAGCGATCCTGGTCACAATGGTGCTGGGACTCGTTCTCTACTTCTCATCCACACTCGAAAAAATGATCGGCCAGTCGGGCATCAATATCTTCAATCGAATTGGAGGATTGATCTTGGCCGCGATCGCCATCCAAACTCTAGCAACAGGAGCCCTCGGGCTCTTTCCTGGATGGGGAGCCGCCCTCGGCGGCGGCTCTTGATAAATAAGTTAGGAACCTGTAAAGATCTGCGCGAAGGATTTAATCCCAACGGAAAATTTCTCATCTAAAGAGCCGTTAGTCCATTTTACTGCATCCGAAATACACTCATCCATGATCTGCTTGGTGTATCCCGTTATGTGAATCTTACCATTCAGGACTTGCTCAGGATTCAATCCCAACTTTTTTGCCACAAGACAAATCGCTTCCTGAAACACCTCAGACCGATCATTTCTATCTACAGCGGATTTCTTCTCGCTTAATTGGGCATCAATTATCGGCAGATACTGATTCTTAATCGCTTCTAATATAGCCTGATTTACAAGAAAACCAATTTCTTCATAGCTTTTCTCATCATTCATTTTTGTATCGAGCTCAATGAGAATGCCATATTGCTTGCAAAATTCCTCTACCGCCTTTTTAACTAAAAATTCGCGATGCAGAGCATCCATTTCTCCTGCATTAGAAGCGAGCAATTCTTCCGGACCAAATTTGAATCGAGGATTTCCTACCACACCCCAAAACTCATTATAATTAGGAATCATCGCTTTCTGAATTTCTTTTGCCAATTCACGTACTTCAGCAACTTTCAGATTAATCAGCTTTTCCACGTTGGATTTAAACTGACTTTTTTTACCACAGTCCAAAACCTTTTCCGGCAAATCGCTCGCCTTTAGATCTAAAAACGAATATTCCCTGTTATACTGTATACGAAGAGAATTCCAAACGCTTAAATTTCTTTGACGCATCATTTGAATCACTAATCCATCCCAACTATCTTCAATCCTGTCCTTAACTTGCTTAAGTGACTCATTTGAAAACCTGTCAAAATAACCAACAAAATTATCTAAATTTTCTTCAATGCAACTGAAATTCAAATCATCGCCATATTTTTTTTGGTATTCTTTGATTTTCACTAAAAACATATCTCCAATTACTTCTCTTTTTGCCGACTGCTCCCATTCAGAAAAAATATCTTGGATAGTGTAATCTTCATTTACTCTCAACTGACCGATATAATTTGAAATGTTCAATCGAACATCATTCAAATGAACAGCATTTCCGTACTTTTTTTTATATTCATTCAACTTTTGATCCAACTGATGATTCAAACACTCAACAAGGACTTTTTCGATTTGCTTTTCAATCAACTCATTCGCATCTCCTCCGCTTAGAATCAGAGGAATAATTTTCCCCTCAAACTCATCATGCAATTTTCCAATCAAACCTTCGTCACCGCCAAATTTTACTATAAATTCGCGTATTGGCTTAGACAATTTCTCAGAAAATTGAGTGCGATAAGATTGAACTTTCTCCGCCTCTGCTTCCCACATCCGCTCAATTTCTTTATAGATTATACCGGATTCCATTAAAGACAAATATAGACTCAGCTTACCTTTAACTGAATCTAACTGAAATCCATTTCCTTTCTGTTCTACCCATTGATTAAATCGTTTTTCCATTTTTTCAGTTCGTCTAAGAGCTTTTGCAGCGGCATCATTGACTCTTATAGAGGGGAGATCGGTTGTGAAAACCTGTGGCTCCGAAGGAGCTGGGCTCACTAAACTATCCGTCGAACTATTTTCGGGTGGAAGATCCTGTTGTTTTTTCTTAGGGGTCAACCAAGTCACTGTCCTACCCAACAGATTGGATGCAATATGGAGTGCATCAGATTTTATTAACCCGAAAACCCAGTTTTTTTCTTCCCCTCTAAAAAATTTATTTTTTAACATTTCAACTTTATTTGCCAATTCAGCGTCATTTTTAACATGTTCGTCAATTACAGCGGTGTGAATGGCTGTAGCAACCCTCTTCTTGTCAAATTTTCCGCCGATCCAAAGGACGAGCCGTTCGAAGGAACCATTTTCATTAGGCTTCCAAACACCAAGAACACCTTCTTTAACATATAGAAGGTTTCCTGCACCTTCGCTATATTCATTTAAAATCTCCGAAACTGATTTAACAGTCATACAAACCGCCGTATTCCTTTTTAAAGCATTTTTATATTATACACTAAATACAAACATAAAATCAAGTTAATTTAACTTGTTAGGTGTAAAAATTTCCTTGAATTTGAATAAGGAATTTTTTACTTTGAACTTTCAAAGGAGACCTCTATGCGCAAAACCATCGCCCCGCTTCTCTGTATCTTTGCAACACACCAGCTCATTGCAGCGCCAGCAGCGCCTCCCCCCCCCTACCCCAGCCGATGCAATAATTGCGCGCCTCCCCCCTGTTCAAGCTACGATTTCGACCTCTATCACAAAGACCTTGAGATTTGGTTTGCCTCAGGCGAATTCCTCTATTGGACAGTTGATGAGGGAGCTCTCGACTACGCAGAGCGGATGAAACAGCCGGCTTGGAGCCCGACAGCCTCTTACGCCTCAGGAACGGTTGAATCGGCAAGCTTTGACATCAGCCCGGGCGTTCGCATCGGCGTAGGCTACTTCAATGCCCCTAAATATTGGATCGTGCAGGCTGAATACACCCACCTCATCAGTACGGGCAAAGACCGCGTCGAAAGGCCCACAGGGGCGGGTGAATTTTTGACAGGAACCTGGCCGCAGATCACGACCAGTCCTCTTGCACATGCCCATAGCAAGATCTTCTTCGACTATAACTTGTTCGACCTCCTCATCGACCGCGTTTTCTTCCCCAACCCGCACCTCAGGCTCAAAGCTCAAGGCGGAATCACCGCCGCCTGGATGCATCAGGATTGGAAAGTAGAGTACTTTGACGGGGGCGGCGGAGACACGACGATCCGCAACAGGTGGCGCTACATTGGAGGAGGGCTTCGTTCCGGCCTTTCCGTCGACTGGTACTGGGGCAACCACGTCTATCTCACGGCAGGCTCTTCCTTCGCTCTCTACATGGGAAGCTATCAGAATCAGGCCAAACAGACGACAACCGTTCAGCCTCTCGGCTCAGACGCCTCTCTCCCCGTACGGGACAGCAATTACAATGACACACGTCCCGCTTGCGCGCTGGAATTCACCCTCGGTCCTTCCTTTCAGAAGAACTTCGGGTGCAATCGCGTCGAGCTCTTTGTAGGCTATGAGATCAACGGGTGGTTCAACCTCCAGGAGATCCGCCGTTCGACCAGCGGATCGCCCTCAGAGGCAAAAGAGACCTGGATGAGCACCAGCATGCTCGCACTCCAGGGTCTCACCACAAGGTTCACTGTCGACTTCTAAAGAGCCTTTTTTTTCTTTGCGGAATAGACAAGACCGTAGGGTTGGATGAGGAGAACCTCATCCACCTCTCCCGCCGGATTTTGGGAAAAGCGGACCAGATAACCGGTTTGCGACTTGATCGTAAACTCGTTCTCCGCTCCCGGCACAAGTTCATAGACCGGCTGGCCCGGGATCATCGAAAAGAGCGCGTGGTTCTTCACGATGATATCGAACGCATACCCGTAAATCTCATAGGTCCCCTGGAACTGGCGCAAGTAGGCGAGCGACTCATGTCGCGCCTCCGCTTTCCTCTTAAACACGATGTCGGGAGCGTTTGCCTCGAAGGGCACGGCCACCGTATCGATATCCCCGCTTAAGTTGGAAAAAAAGCTGAACTTCAACCCCTCGCGAGGGACAAGCATCTCTTCTGAAAGACTGTCCGTCGAAAAGACGTCGTAGTGCCAATGGGACAGCTTATACACAATCTTATTGAATTTCGCCTGCAAAACTCCGTCTTCGAAAAACACATCGAGCAGCCCATAGCCGGGATGCTCATAGGTCCCTTCAAACTCTTCGAGAGGATGGGACGTCATCGTCCCCCTTTTACGGTTGAGGTCCTCCGACTTCTTCTCGTCCTGCATGGCATCGCGGTTTTTCTCGAGGCCTTCGAGCCCCTGTTCAAGCCAGTTGATTTCCGGAAGCCTCAAGAGCTTATCGAAAGCGTGCATCCCCAAAATCCTCGGCAGCGCCGTAAGATTTTTATTGCAAAGGATCACAATCCCGACCTTCTCTTGCGGCAAAATCGAGACAAACGAAGTAAAGCCGGGAGGTCCTCCGTCGTGGCTCACGTTGTAGGCGCCCCGATACGTCTGCACGCACCACCCCAGTCCGTAGGCGCTTAAACGCGCTTCCTTGCTCTCCGGATAGCCGGAGATCACGACCTGCGGCGAATGCATCTCCTTGAGGGTCGCGAGGCCGATGAGAGGCTTTCCCTGCCAAACCCCGTCTTCGATCTGCAGCTGCACCCACGAGCACATGTCCCGGACCGAAGAGGCCATCGACGCGGCAGGCCCGACGAGCGACATATCTTTCATCAGCATCTTCACCAGACCGTCCCCCTTCCCCAGGTAAGGAGAGGCGTAATCGGCCGTCATCTCCATCTCCGTCGTCGAAAAACAGGTGCTGTTCATTCCAAGAGGCTGCAAGATCCTGGAGCGGACCAGCTCTTTCCAGCTCATGCCGGAAGAGCGCTCCATCACTTCCCCCAAGACAAGGTACATCAGGTTGTTGTAATTGTACCGCTCCCGGATGTTGCACGTTGGCTCAAGGTAGCGAAGCCTTGCGAGGATCTCCTCTGTGGTAAAATCGGAATTGAACCACATCGACTCATGGCGCGGCAGCCCCGACCGGTGCGAAAGCAAATCGCGGACCGTCAAATTCTGCGTCGCATACGGATCCCAAAGGCGGAACTCGTGCAGAAGATCAATCACCGGCTGGTCCCAGTCGACCAACCCCTCTTCGACCAATCCGCCAATCGCAAAAGCCCCAAACGCCTTGGTGCAAGATCCGATCGGAAAGAGGGTATCGACCGTCACAGGAAGCTTTCCCTCGATCTCCCTTTCCCCAAACGCCTTCGCATAGACAACCCGGCCATCTGCGACAATCCCGATCGACAATCCCGGAACCTGAAATTCCTTCATGCCCGTCTGAACGATCTCATCAAAACCCTCCAGAGAATACTCTCTTCCCAAAACCGGAAGAGCCATAGCGACTGCCGCCAACAAAAAACTGCATCGTATCATGAAAACAAACCTCATCTTTATGGGGCGGGAATTTTACGTCCCTTCCCGAAAAAGAACAAGCGAATTTTTTGCTTCACATTTTGGCTAAAAAATTCTTAATTCCTTGATTATAAAAAGGAGTATCCTTCATATTCTCTAGCTTATGAAGACTAAAACCAGCGTACTATCGGCCGGACTGGCCATGTTTTCGATGTTTTTCGGATCGGGCAATCTCGTATTCCCCCTTCTCGTCGGCCAACTCAGCCACGGCCATACCTTCCTCTCCTCCCTCGGCATCATCCTCACGGGTGTTCTCGTCCCCTTTCTCGGCATCCTGGCAATGCTCCTCTTCAACGGGGACACGAACCAATTTTTCTCGCGTCTCGGCAAGCCGGCGACATTCTGGTTTTCCCTCTTCGCCCTCGCGATCATGGGCCCCTTCGGCGTCCTCGCCCGCTGCATCACGGTCGCCCACGGCGCCTACCGCCTCCTGTTCCCCGACACGCCGCTCTGGCTCTTCAGCCTCGCCGCCTGCCTCCTCCTCTTCCTCCTCACGATCCGAAAAAGGCGCATCGTCACGATGCTCGGCACCATCCTCACCCCCCTCCTCCTCGCCTCGCTCGCCGCCATCGCCATCTTCGGCCTCGCCACGATGCCCTCTCTCCCCACTCCCGACGCCGGCGCCTGGAGCGCCTTCAAAGAAGGGATCTTCCAGGGCTATCAGACGATGGACCTCCTCGCCGCCTTCTTCTTCTCTACCTTCGTGATCAACCACCTCAAGCAAAACCGCTGCGCCGAATCCTCCCTCAAAGCCTTCCTCAAAGCCTCCTTCATCGGAGCCGGACTCCTCACCGCCGTCTACGCCGTCCTCGTAATCCTCGGCGCCAGCTACGCCCCCGCCCTCGTCCACACGCCCCCGCAAGAGATGCTCGGCCAGGTCGCCCAGCTCGCCCTCGGCCCCTACGCAGCGCCCATCGTCTGCTCCGCCGTCGTCCTCGCCTGCATCACGACCGCCATCGTCCTCACCTCCCTCTTCGCCGACTTCCTCAGAAAAGACGTCGCCAAAGAGAAAATCACCCCCGCCGTCGCCATCCTCACCACCCTCGCCATCGGCTTCTTCATCTCCACTCTCGAATTCGCCGGCATCATGAAGTTCATCGGCCCCATCCTCGCCTGCATCTACCCCGCCCTCATCGTCATGACCCTCTTCAGCATTGCCTACAAACTCTTCGGCTGGAAAGCCATCCGCATCCCCACAGCCCTCGCCTTAGCTCTCAAGCTCCTCTTCGCCGCCATTTAAGGGCTCCGCCCCTAAGACCCCGCCAAAGGGCACGCCCTTTGGAAACCCAATATTTTTATGCCGATGCAC
>DAIDLB010000277.1 GCA_027449725.1 Chlamydiota bacterium | reverse complement strand
TGGAAAGATGCGCGCAAAATGAGGCGGGCCGCACCCTTCTCGGCCATTTGCGCTACGGAACCTCGGGTGGAAACGGGATTGGTGAGTGCCATCCTGTCCAATATCTGTCCGAAGACCCCGAAAAGACTTTTGTGTTCGCCGGCAATTTCAATCTGACCAATTGCTCCGAATCGAGCGATACCTTGGCCATGCTCAAGACGTTGTCTCAAAATGCGGATGCATCTCTTTTTGAAACCCTCAAGAGAGCGGCGGAGCTCTGGGACGGCGGCTATGTCGTCTGTCTCATGAATGCGAAAGGAGAGGCGCTTCTTTGCCGCGATCCGGCCGGCATCCGGCCTGGCTTCTATTTTTTCAATGACGATGTGTTTGCCGCAGCGTCCGAGCGGTTTGCTTTGATGGACGCTTTCGGAGCTGCGGAGTCCGAGGTCCATCCGATCCCTCCGGGCCATGCGATTTCTCTCGGGCCGGATGGATCGATCGACATCCAGCCGTTTACGGAGCCTTCCATCGAGAGGAGCTGCGTCTTTGAGCGGATTTACTTTAGCAAGGCGAACGATTCGGAGATTTACCGCGAGCGAAAAGCGCTGGGAAGGGAGCTGGGAGAGCGCGTGTTTGAAGCGATCGGGGGCGATTTGGCTCATACCGTCTTCACTTACGTCCCAAACTCGAGCCAGTCGGCCTTCATGGGCCTGGTCGACGAGATCGAACGGCTTCATCGAAACCGGATTGGGGAAAAAGTGGCGGAAGGAGCCGATCCAAAAGAGATCGAATCCCTTCTCTCTGCCCGCGTCCGTTCGGAGATCCTCATTCTCAAAAACCAGAAAGTGCGCACCTTCATCGGTGTCGCAGCTCTACGAAGTGACGCAAAACGTAATCGGGCCTACCGATACGATCGTCGTGGTCGACGACTCGATCGTGCGCGGCGTGACGCTGAAAGAGGCTCTTATTTCCAAGCTGATCAGCCTCAATCCGAAGAAAATCATCTTTGTCAGTTCGGCGCCTCCCGTCTGCTACCCTGATTGCTATGGGATCGATATGAGCCAGCTTGGCCGCTTCATCGCCTTCCAGGCGGCAGCCCAGCTCTTCGAAGAAAAAGAAGGCCGGGAGCCCGGATCGCTTGCGGAGATCTACTCCGCCTCGACGCTCGACGAGATCAGCCGCAAGGTCGCAGCCCTCATCACCCCCGAAAGGCACGCCTGGCAAGGAGACGTTGAAGTGATCTACCAATCCCTCGAGGGGCTGCACCGAGCCATCCCCGCATCGTCCGGCGATTGGGTTTTCAGCGGCAATTATCCAACGCCGGGCGGCTACCAGGTTCTTAACAAAAGTTTTACGAACTGGCTTCTTCGGGACGACTCGAGAAGTTATTAGGGAACACTCCCTAGTTGAAATTCAACTCTGCCTCCAGTAAACTGATCGTTTTTGATTTTATGCAGAGGAGTTATGACAGAAAACGAATTAAAAATCAGAAAACAGTGGCTGGCTGTCTTTATCTTGAACCTCGTGCAAACTACCGTTTGGCAGTTTCTGATGTTCTTCTATAATCCGATGTTGGGCGAGATGCCTTCCTCCTTCGGCCTGATTGGTGGAGTTTTGTCGACTTCCGTTTTTGGCTATGCGATCTATCACTGCGTATATAAAAAGCCGGGGATCAAACTGCTCACGGTATTTCTTGTCCTTAGCTTTGCCGGTTTGTTCGTCACTCCCGTCCTTCTTATCATGGGTAAGATGAACCCTCCATTTTATATTCCCTTTTATGTGGGGCTGCAGGTTCTCTCCTACTTGATCGCGATTTGCTGGACTGTTGTTTGTTGGCGAATCCGTAAAGTCAATCAGAAGTTGATTTCTTCTTTGACCCTTTCCAACACCTCGCGTTCGTAGGAGGAAGCCCCCTCGCGCTCGATCCTTGCGATCCATCTTGCGACAAAGGCATATGGATCGTCCATGAAGTCGGGGGCTAGAACTACATCGAAATAGGCGTCGAGGATTTTTAGTTGCCTTTCCTCCTGCCTGGAAAGAATTGACGGGGGAGATTCAGGAGGATCTGGCCTGGGCGGGGTTTCTGCTTCGAAGATAGAGACCTCTTCTCTGTCTTCGTCGTTCCAGCTGAC
>DAIDLB010000276.1 GCA_027449725.1 Chlamydiota bacterium | reverse complement strand
CTGTGGTTGAAAAATTCAGCAAACTTGAGGTCAGCTAAGCCGATTTTTCAGGTTGTTTGGGTATATTCAACCTCTGTGTTCTCAGTGCCTCCATTCGAACTCTGCGTATTCCTCTTTTTTCTTCGCCTGAGGAAGAATAAGCCTTTGACTAAAATTTTTGATTCGAGCTTAATGTCCGCCTTTGTTTATCCGAGGAGGATTTAAGTTGATGATATCAATTAGGGCACTTGAACAAGCAGTTATAGCCGTAGAGCAAGGCAAAGATCCTGTTCAAAAGCATTGGCCATTTTGCCAAAAGTACTATCAAAGTTATGCCTACCAGATCCAACACTTCTATCCCCCAACGGCAAAAGACCCCCTGAAACAGGGATTGCTCGAGAGAACTTATGATTCATTTCTCGCAACACTTCAACAATCTCGAGATAATTTTGCAAATCAATACCTCCTATGTGAGAAACTCAGCGATAAACTGTATATAGATAGTGACCCTGATATGAGAGACTCTTACGAGAGCGACCCTCAAGAGCGTTCCAGAATCGAGAGCGCCTTTAGGGCGAATATGAGCTCGCTTCTAAAGCAATCAAAGCCGCTCGAGGAGCAGTCGTCCAGGTGCATGGAGGACTTTAAACAGCTAATGATCCAACAAGACTACCAGGCGTTCCAACGAATCATTCAAGAGGGCTGGAAGCTCCCCGAGAACTGGAATGTCCCTGATTCCGATTCCGATTAATCGTGCTCGCCCGGCTCGGGGGAATGGCCCTGTTTCCTCGGAGCGTTTTGCGAGAGGATCTGACCCTGACGCACAAAGTAATGGTATGAGCTCCCCGCTAAAAGGCCGATCAGTCCGAAAAGGATAAAAGGAATGAAGATCGCAATCACGACTTTGACTGCGCCTACGATCATCTGGGTGTTTTTATCCTGCTTGAAAACAAAGTTGTAAAACTGCTTGAGGCCCCGTTCGATCGGGACGGGAAATAAAACCGCCAATACGCAGCCGAGCGCCGTGAAAAAGATCGTCGTTTTCGGGCCGGTAAAGAAATCCCAAGAACTCGAAGCGGTCGCGATGATGATCGCGAGCACGGAAAATACTTCCGTCGTATGTTTTCTTGTGAATTCTTCAATTTCTTTAACCGATACGCCGTCTTTGAGCTTCTCGGTGAATTTGGTTTTGTTCATGGATGCACCCTCTTCCCATCACAATCAGTCTTCTATCTTTTATTTAAATATTTAATTTAATTATTTGCAACGATTCTTTCGTCGAAAAATGAACTGGCTGATCCTCAAGGATTCAAGTTTGAAGTTTATTCGAGAATTTCTTAGAATCTTTCGATTCATTTTGTGAGATGATGACCGTGGGGCCGTTCGATTTCTTTACTCATTATCCTTCAAGGGTTTTACAAGTCGGGGGAGGAACTTTAGGCGCAATCGGCCTCCTCTCTTGCCTCATGATGCTCCCGATTTTGACGCAGCCGGCCTTCTCTTTGCCTCGGAGGCTGGCAAAGGTGGAAGGGATTCGTCCGTTGGCAAAACTTTTACCGCACGAACTGCAGCCGCGAGGCTTTCCTTTTGACGCGGCCCAACTCGAAGAGCTGGTTTTATTGGCCCTTTGTCCAAGGAGGCCCGATGACGTTCAGTCGGGTCCGATGGCCCATATCAAGATCAAGGGATCGAATCAGATCCGGCAAATTCCCCTGCCGGGCAGGCTCGGCCTTTTTTTTAATGAGCGGGGCGACCTCTGTTTGGGAGATGAGGGCGACCGGTTTTGGCTGGAAATTGAATTGCAAGAAAACAAGATGTTTGCCGTTTCCGTGTTCCTTGAAATGGATGGAGAGCTTCAAAGCGCCCAATTCCGCAAGGCGGCCCTAATGCCGCTGGTGCAGAAAATGGAGGAGCTGTTTCAGGAAGAGCCCTTTCAGGCATTGTCCAAGGCGCGTTGGCTTGGGACCGATCTCGTTTGCAAGGCGGGTCTTGGATTGGCGGTGCAGAAGATGGAGATCGGCTCAGCCCTCTTTGACATCGCAGAGGGAGATCGCCTCTATTGGGATGGCCTGGGGTGGGTTAAAGAGTCGATCTCCAAAGAATCTGTTGCTACGCTCGCGCCGCTTATGCAAGCGCGAAACTCTGCCGCGCAGGGCCTCGAACTCGACGTTTGGGACAGCCCGGGAGAGAGGCATATGCGGGTGGCGGCGCCTCTGGCCAGTCTGCAGCCCTCCAGAGTCAAGGTGGAGGAGTGGTTTAGTTCCATTCGGATCCGCTCGGAAAAACAGATCAGCTGCCTTTTGGAAAAACAGTGTTTGATCTTGCGGGAGGGCGATTGGGCGTTGAAAGAAAACGGCCGATGGCGCGTTCTTCGGAAAGCAGAGGATAAGCAGCAGATGATTGATGGGAAGAGGTTTGGCGATTTGATTGTATTTGAGTCGATCGATGCGAAAAGAAGGCTTGTGCAAGGACAGTTTATTCTGCCGAGCCGCATTCACGGATTTCCTTTTTCCCTGACGATTGCTCCCAAGGTGGAGAAAAGGCTCCGCGGCAAGGGGGCTGCATGAACCGCTTGGCTCTCCTGGCGTGCGCTCTTTTGAGCGTCTCGAGTCTGTTCTCAGATCCGGCCGAAGAATTTTCCCGCGAGGCGACCCGCTTGAAAGGGATGATCCGGGAAAAATTCGAGCTGGCGGCTGAGATGGCCAAAGGGGGCGCCGAGGAACCGGCCTATCTGGCGCTTCTCGGCGAAATCAAAGAGCTGAAGAAGGACAAGGGGGCCCTCGAAGAAAAGTGGCGGACGGCATTTAGCGGAGACGATAGCGCCGGCGTTGAAAACTACGCTCTATGGGATGTAGGAGAAATTACCCTCTCCCAACTCATCATGGAATACGGGGCAAGCGAGTTTCTCTACATCATCCCGCAAGAGCTGAGTGCGATGAAGCTCACCATTTTTTCCAATATTCCCGTTCTTCGCGAATCGTGGAGCGAGATGATCGAGATGATTTTGGCCCACAACGGGGTCGGCGTCCGGAAGCTCAACGGGCTGGTAAAGCAGCTTTACATTTTAAAGCTCGACCCTTCCGCGATCGAGGGAATCCTCAGCTGCGAAGAAGATCTTTCGCTTTTTGACGCCCATGCGCGCATTTTCTATGTCCTCTCGCCCCAGGCGGAACAGGTGAAGTCGGTGCAGGGGTTTTTCGAGCGCTTTTCCGATCCCAAGCAGACGACGGTTCAATCGATCGCATCGAGAGTGGTTCTCGTCTCTACGAGAGAGACGGTGGAGAAGCTCCTTGGCCTTTACAAGGCGGTTTGGCAAAAAGACCGCGGAAAAGTAATCCGCGTCGTGAGCCTCTTTAAAATCTCTCCCCAAGAGGGGGAGAAGGTGCTCAAGGCCGTCTTTAACGATAGCGGCTCCGGAGCGCCGCAGAAGTCCCGCCCTCCCTTTTATCAGGGGGGGGATGAAGAGCTCTCCATCCTGTCCCTTCCCCAGGGCCTTGTCCTGATCGGAGGTGAAGAGGCGGTTTCGCGCGGAGAGAAAATCTTGGCCGACCTCGAATTGCAGCTCGAGGATCCTGGCGAAAAGGTCGTTTTCTGGTATTCTTGCAAACATTCCAATCCGGAAGATATTGCGGCTGTGTTGGAACAGGTCCACGATTCGCTCATCGGCGCGATCTTGGAAAAGAAACCGGAGGCGTCGGCCCCCCAGCCGCCCCTCT
>DAIDLB010000275.1 GCA_027449725.1 Chlamydiota bacterium | reverse complement strand
GCAAGCGGCTCTCGCCCAGCACCAGACTGTTGTCCCCATCCCATTCATGCGCGGCTCGTTCTACTCGAATACGTCTGTTCGTCCGGGCTCGTCCGAAGAAGCTCAGCCCTTTGTCGTCGACGTGCCGAAATTCCACCTCTTCATTGATCCCGATTCCATCCCGCCGTACATCAAAAAGAGGATGGCCGGCGAGCTGGCGAATCTCCTCGCCCTCCCGGAGCGGCAGGTTGAACCCGAGTTTCAGAAGAAGAGCCGCTGCCGCAGGCTTTCGATGTGGATTGAGCGGAGGCAAAAAGAAGAGATCCTTCATTGGTGGGAGGGATTTTCAAGGCGCGAGAGGATTGCCAAAAACGCCCTGTATTTTACTCTCGATTATCAGCGATCCTATCCCTTCGGCTCCCTTCTCGGCTCAGTCCTTCATACGGTGCAAAAAGAAAAAGACCCCCGCACCTTTCAAAGCTATCCGACGGGAGGGCTCGAGCTCGCCTTCAACTCGTATCTCGTGGGGAAAAGGGGGAAAAGGCAAATCCTCCGCTCTCCCAGTCATTCGCTTGACACCGGCGTCGTGCTCGAAGAGCCGCAAGACGGAGCGGACATCTATTTGACGATCAACCACTATCTGCAGGCGATTGCCGAATCGGAGCTGGAAAAGGGGGTGAAGGCCGCCGGTGGTTTGGGAGGTTGGGCCGTGATGATGGATCCCAAAAGCGGCGAGATCCTGGCCTTGGCGCAGACGCCTTCGTTCGATCCGTCCCGCTATGCCGATTTTTTCAACGACCCCGCTCTGCAGGAAGCCACCCGCGTCAAGGCGGTGAGCGACTGTTTTGAGCCGGGATCGATTTTTAAGGCGCTCGTATTGACGGTGGGGTTGATCGCCAACGAGGAGCTCAGGGCAAAAGGAAGAAAGCCTTTGTTTACTCCGGAAGAAAAAATCGCAACGTCCAACGGTTCCTTCCCCGGCCGAAGCCACCCGCTCAAAGACGGGCGGGTCCACCGCTATCTGAATATGTACCATGCGCTCCAAAAGTCGTCGAACATTTACATGGCCAGGATCTCGCAGCGAATCGTCGAGACGCTCGGCGACGCCTGGTACCGGAATGCGCTCGAAAAGACCTTCGGCTTCGGACAAAAGACGCTGATCGAACTTCCCGGAGAAAATCCGGGCCTGCTTCCGACGCCGGGAAAGCTCCATCCGAACGGCACTCTCGAATGGTCGGTTCCGACGCCCTATTCTCTTTGCATGGGGCATAATATCCTCGTCAACAGCATCCAGATGGTCCGCGCCTATGCCGCGATTGCCAACGGTGGCCTCCTCGTCCAGCCCCACCTCGTCCGGAAGATCGTCCGGAAGAAGAGAAATGGAGAGCCGGAGATGCTTCTCGACCGGACGGGGGCGCATGCATTTCAGGCAAAGAGGGTGTTTTCCCCTGCAATCGCGGAGACGATTACAAAGGGCTTGAAGTTTGTGACGAAAGAGGGGGGAACCTCGAAGCTGGCCGATCTCTATGGCTATACTCAGGCGGGCAAGTCGGGGACCGCCGAGAAGATCATTGCGGGGATTTATTCGAAACAGCACAATATCTCATCGTTTGTCGGCTTTGCTCCGGCCAAAAACCCGCGCTTCGTTCTTCTCGTCTCCGTCGATGATCCGGAGCGAAGGTTCGTGCCCGGCGTCGGCAAACACCAAATGGGGGGCGTTTGCGCTTCGCCGATCTTTCGGGAGATCGCGGTCCGCTCGCTCCAGTATCTTGGCGTCGAGCCGGACGATCCTTACGGGTATCCTCCGGGAGATCCGCGCCGCGATTCCGAGAAAGCCGACTGGACGAAAGAGATCCGGGAGTTAAAGCTGCTTTATCAACAGTGGAATGACGAGACGTGAAGCTTAAGACACTCATTCAGGGGCTACCGGTCCAGGTCAAGGGGGCGAAAGAGATTTCGATTGCCGGCCTGAGTTCCGATTCGCGTAAAACGGCTCCGGGAACCCTCTTCATTGCGAAAAAGGGGGGAGGCTCCGATGGCGCCGCATTCATCCCCCAGGCCGTGGAAAACGGGGCGGCAGCGATCCTGACCAATCTGTACAACCCCTTCCTGAAGCTGCCGCAGCTCATCCATCCCGATCCGCAAACGATTGAACCCCTTTTGGCCGACCGCTTTTACCGCTCCCCCTCGAAAGAACTCTTCCTCTTTGGCGTTACCGGAACGAATGGAAAGACGACGACGACCTATCTGGTCAAACATCTTCTCGACCGGATCGGACGCCCCTCCGGGCTTGTCGGCACGGTTGAGACGATCCTCCGCACGCGCCGCTTTTTTTCCACCCTGACGACGCACGATGTGCTCTCCAATCAAAAACTCCTCCGCGAGATGGCGGACGACGGCTGCAAAGCCGCTTCATTCGAGGTTTCCTCTCATGGTCTTGACCAGGGACGGGTAGCGGAAATGGCCTTCGATGCGGCGCTCTTTACGAACCTGACGCCGGATCATCTCGACTACCATAAAAATATGGGCGAGTATGCTCTGGCCAAGAGGCGCCTTTTCGAGATGCTTGATATGAGTCCCAAAAAAAACAAGATCGCGATCGCCAATGGAGATGATCCGGCAGCGATTCGAATGCTGAGCGGGATCCGATCGCCCCGTCTCCTCTTCGGCTTGGGGCCGGACGTTGACATCAGGGCCGAATCGATTGAATTTTCGGCTTCCGGCACCCGATTTCTTGTTTCCCATGCGAAAGAACAAGAGCGTTTTTCTACTCGTCTGATCGGCCGGTTCAACGTCTACAATCTCCTCGGAGCGATCGCCCTGGGAGTGCATCTCGGCTGCACGCTCTCTGAGATGGCCCGCCATTTCGCCGATTTCTCAGGTGTGCCCGGGAGGCTTGAGCGCGTGGAAAACCGGACGGGGAAACACGTCTTTGTCGATTATGCGCATACAGGCGACGCCCTTGAAAACGTCTTATCGACCCTCAGAGAGATAGCTCCGGGCAAAATCCACACCGTCTTCGGCGCGGGAGGGGGGCGCGATCCCGGGCGGCGCAGCGGACTCGCGCGGGCAGCTGAAACGTTCTCTGACCGGTGCATCATCACCTCAGACAACCCGAGGAATGAAGATCCCGAGGAGATCTGCCGCCAGATCCTCGCCGCCATCCGCGAGCCGTCCCGCGTTTCTGTAGAGCTGGACCGGAAAAAGGCGATCGAGCGGGCCATTGCGCAGGCTGCGCCCGGCGATCTCGTCCTGATCGCAGGCAAAGGACATGAGAAGGTGCAAATATTTGCCCATCGGACGGTTCCTTTCGACGATGTGGCGGTGGCTATGGCCAGTCTGGAGGCGGAAGGATGAGGTTTTTGCTTCTCCTGCTCCTCCTGCCTCTTCTCCCCGCTTGCGGGGCGGCGAAAAAAGAGCCCCTCTCTCCCATCGGATCGAGCGTAAGCTTTTCAACCGGCCCCATTGTCGTCCTCGACTCGGGACATGGAGGAAACGATCACGGAGCAAAAGCGCATAAGCCCTATTGCGAGGAGAAGCGGCTTACCTTGCAAACGACGCGCCTTGTAAAAAAATACCTCGCCCAGCTCGGTTATCATGTGATCATGACCCGCTCGAGCGACACCTTTGTCCCCCTGGACAAGCGGGTGGAGATCGCGAATAAAGCCGGCTCGGAGATCTTTGTCAGCATCCACTTCAACTCGTCCCGAAACCCGACGCCTAAAGGAATCGAAGTCTTTTTTTGCGATGCGGTGGGTTCTCCTGCAAAAACCTCCTCCTCGCGCCGCTTGGCGAGCTTTGTCTTGACGCAGCTCATTCGGCGGACCCACGCAGTCTCACGCGGCGTAAAAAAGCAGAATTTTTATGTCATTCGCGAAACGAAGATGCCGGCGATCCTGGTTGAAGCGGGCTTTATTTCCAATCAGCAGGAACGGGAGCAGCTGAAAGATCCGGCGTATGTGGATCAGCTTGCGCGCGCCATCGCAGACGGCGTGGATCAGTATTTCAAGAAGAAAGTGTAAAAGATAGACTCTCATGACCCGATTCCGAACCTTTCTTCTTTTCCTTTGTGTGGGTTCAAGCACGCTATGGGGCGCGGCCCCTCTCTTCCACGCTTATGTTGCAGACAAGTGGCTGGAAATACTCGAAGATTATAGCCTCGAGGAAAAGCAGGCCTTCATTCGCGGCACGCTTTTTCCCGATATCCGGTATATCGCAAAACTGGCCCGAAAAATAACCCATCACCACGGCCTTACTTCAAATGAGATCAAGAAGACCTCGGATCCCTTTTTAAAAGGGCTAAGGCTCCACACCTATGTCGACGACGTGCGAGAAGCGATGGTAGAGCAGCTGGGAGTCATCTCCCAGCTTGAGGAGCGTGTTCCTGACGATCCTTATTTCCTGCTCAAGCTCATTGAAGACGACATCCTCTACACGATGCTCCCAAAAGAAAAGCCTCTCTATTACGCATCCTGTCTCAAGGCAATCGATCCCGGCGCGCTTCAATTTCAAGTTAAACCAGAGACGATTGAACAGTGGCATGAAATCCACAAAGCCTATTTTCAGCAATCCATCAACCAACTTCTCCTGGAGCACATTCGCTTGGGAAAACCGTGTTTGGGACTCTCTGGCGCCATCCTAAATGACTTTTATGAAGGGGTGATAGAATTCCGGAGTCATGAAAAAATACGAGAACACGTCAAAAAGGCTATCGAGCAGTTTGAACTGGACTTTATTCATTTGAGGGAGTCGATTTCTCAAGATATACCAAAATAACCTCGAAGATAGGTCATAGGACTGCGTCAAAGCCACGGGGCTTTGACGCAGTCCTATGACCTATCTTCGAGGTTATTTTGGTATA
>DAIDLB010000274.1 GCA_027449725.1 Chlamydiota bacterium | reverse complement strand
ACCCCCGCAAAAAGAATCGAAAAGCGGCTCAAAAGAACCCGAAAATCGACTGAAAAATCTTTACGGAACACTCCCTAGAGGATCGAATCAAAGCCGCCAATCTTTTTCCTTGTGAAACGGGTGTGCGCCCTATAGTATTCTGGCCATGCCAGTAAAGAAAAACGAATTCAAGAAAATCATCGTCCGGATGCCTAACTGGGTCGGAGACCTGGTCATGGCGACACCGGTGCTTACCGATTTGAGGCGCCGGTTTCCCGACGCCGAGATCACTGCGATGTGCAAAGCGCACCTCGCCGATTTATTGAAGAAAGACGCTGCCGTCGATGAGATCTTCGCGTTTTCGCAGCCGGGCTACGGCTTTTTGCGCCGCGTAGGCGATGCAGATTTGATCGGAAAGCTCCGTACAGGGCAGTACGATTTGGGCGTTTTGCTCACCAACTCCTTTTCTTCCGCCTGGTATTTTTTTCAGGGGCGGGTGGCAAAAAGAGTCGGCTATCGCGCCAGGCTCCGCTCTCTTTTCCTGACTGACGGCGTGGCGTGGCCAACAAAGAAAGTGCATCAGGTCGATTTCTATAAGCGCATTCTCAAGTCCTTGGGAATTGAAAAGAGCCAGACAGCCCCCAGGCTCTATCTGACCGAAGAAGAAATCAGGAATGCGAAAGAGCTTCTTACGCAGCGGGGCTATTCCGACGGCGCTCCGCTCATCGGCATCAATCCGGGGGCTGCCTACGGCTCGGCCAAATGCTGGCCGCCCGAGCGGTTCCGCGCGCTGGCCCAGCAGCTTTTAGACAAAGATCCGGAGTCATTCATCCTCTTTTTCGGGGACGAAAAAACCGGGGGCCTCGTTAAGGAAGTCGTCCAGGACCTGCCTCCCCGCGTAATGGACTTGGCCGGAGCGACCGATCTCCGGGAGCTGGTTTGTCTGATCAAATTATGCGACGTCCTCGTGACGAACGACAGCGGGCCGATGCATATCGGAGCCGCTCTGGGGACTCCGCTTGTCGCCCTCTTTGGCTCGACGGATGACGCGCTGACAGGTCCCTTTGGCCAGAGCGAAGCGGTGATCCGAAAGCAGGTGAGCTGTTCTCCCTGTTTCGAGCGTGTCTGCCCGATCGATTTCCGGTGCATGCGCGGCATCACTGTCGAGGAGGTCGCCCGGCGCGTGCTGGAGCGCAGGCGGGCCCGTGTTTAGGACGGTTGCGAGGCTTATTTTGCCGAACCGCCTCGACTCGCTCTGCAGGCGCGCGGCCAAACGGGGGGATAAAAAAGTCCTTCTCGCCTGGAACCGCGGCCTCGGCGACATCGCGCTCGGCCTCTATGCCGTCGTCCACCGGATCCGCTCTCTTGTTCCCGGTGCGGAAATTTCTTTTTTGGTCCGCGAAAACCTGATCGATGGCTTTTCCCTCCTCGAAGGGGTGCAAGCGTTTGCCGCCCGCGGCTGGAAGCGGGGGGAGCCGTATGATGTGGAGGCGTCGCTTCGGGAGATTGGCCGCGATCCCAAAGAGTTTGATTGGATCATCCCGTGGCCCAATCCGACCGACTGGGTCCGTTGGCAGCACGGGACGCTTGTCCCCCGCCTCTTCTGGAACCCTCTTCACGACGATTTATGGAAAAAATTCGGGTTGGAAGAAGGGCTTGTCTATATTGGCGCGCAAGCCTCCGCAGAGACGAACTACGGCCTTTGGCGCAACTGGCCGGAGAACCGTTGGCGCGAGTTTTTCGACGCCCTTCGCCAGTATCCGAATGCGCGGGTCATCCTCTTTGGGTTTGGCAAAGAGCCGCGCTATGAAAGCGGCCAGATCATCGATCTCAGAGGAAAAACGACGCTCTTCGAGCTTCTTTCGATCCTCAAAAACCGCTGCAGTCATCTCATCGCTCCCGATTCGGGCGTCCTTTCGATGGCCTACTACCTCGATCAGCCTTTCCCTCTACAGATCGTCTCGCTCTGGGCCGATCCGAAGCACGGCATCCTCAAACAAAACGTTGCATCGCCCAACCCCCTTCTAGTCCATCGACCCCTGATTGGAGCGCACCGCGACTCCGGGGCCATCGAGGCGAAGACTGTGTTGGAAACGCTGTTCGGAGGGGACCGTGCATAGCGAAGCAAAAGAGCTTCTCTCCCGATTTGGCCAAGAGCATTTGATTGGAGATCTCGACCTCTTTTCCGAGGAACAGACGGCTCTATGCGTGTCTCAGCTTCGAAGATGGGAGCCGTCCGATTTGCAGGCTTCCTGGCGAAAGAGAGAGAAGCGGCATGTGTTCGAGCCGTTTTTGGATCCCGGATCTTCCGTGTCGAGCAAGGCAGTCAAAAAGGGGGCCGCCCTTTTTTTAGCGGGCGGCCAGGGGAGCCGGCTTGGTTTTGAAAGGCCGAAAGGATGCTATCCGCTTCTCGGCAAGACGCTCTTTCAGCGCCACTTTGAAAAGATGCGTTCCGATGCGCCGGCAGCCATTCTCACTTCGCGCCTCAACCACGAGGAGACCCTTTCCTATTTCGACCGGCAAAATCGCTTCGGTGCGCAAAAGCTCTTTTTCTTTTCCCAAGATACGCTCCCTCTTCTCGACGAAGAGGGGAAATGGTTTTGGATGGTCCCCGGCCAGATTGCGGAGGGGCCGGACGGCAACGGGAGCGTCTTTGCCGCGATGGAGCGCTCCGGCGTGCTCCAGCGGCTCGAAGCCGAGGGGATCGAGATTCTCCATATTGTCCCTGTCGATAATCCGCTTGCCGATCCGCTCGATCCCGAACTCGCCGCCTTCCACGAGGCGAGCGGCGCCGATCTCTCCCTGAAGTGCATCCGGCTCGAGAAGAGCGAAGAGCCGATGGGGCGCCTCGTCCGGATCGAGGGGCGTCTGGCCAATCTGGAGTTTGCCGAGCTGACGGATGCGCAAAGGGTTGAAAACAGCTTTGCGAATACCGGTCTCTTCACGCTCGATCTCGGCCTGGTCCAAGCGCTTGCCAAAAAAGATTTTCCTTTGCATTGGGCGTGGAAGTCGACCCCCGCCTGGCCCGGTGGCAAGCGGCAAGCGTGGAAGGGAGAGCGGTTCATCACCGACGCCCTGGGATTTGCAAAAAGGCCCTGCGCCCTCTTCTCGGAAAGAAATTCTTGCTATGCGCCTCTCAAAGAAAAAAAAAGTATAGGAGAAATTGAAAGGCTGCTCGTGGTATAATTGCCTCGCGTATGAAAAAAATTGCTTATCTTGGAGCCGGAACCTGGGGTTTTGCCATCGCCTCCCTTCTTGCGAACAAGGGGTATTCGGTCACCGTCTGGACACGGCGGAAAGAATTCGCCGACGAGTTGCAAGAGAGCCGCGCCCACCCAAAGCTCGCAGGCGCCCTTGCTCCGGAAAATATCCGCTTTACGAGCGATCTTGACGAGGCGCTGGAATCGGCCGATATGATCATCGAGAGCGTCACCTCCTCGGGCATCCGCTCCGTTTTCAGCGAGGTGCTCCGGCGAGGGCCTATCCGCTGCTCGGTCATCCTCACGTCGAAAGGGATTGAGCAGCAATCGGGGCTTCTTCTGCCCGAAGTGATCGCCGAGCTGATGGGCGTCCCTGAAAGCCCCCTCATCGGCTGCCTCAGCGGCCCGAGCCACGCCGAAGAGGTCGTTTGCCAGCTGCCCACGTCGGTCGTCTGCTCCGCTTACGATCCGGCCCTCATGATGGAGATCCGCGAGATGTGCAATACCCCCACCTTCCGCGTCTATCCGAATTCCGACCTGCTTGGCGTCTGCTTTGGCGGGGCGATGAAGAACATCATGGCGATCGCGTGCGGGATCTCGGATGGCCTCGGCTGCGGCGACAATACGAAGGCCGCCCTCATGACGCGCGGCCTCCACGAAATCCGGAAGCTCTGCGTCGTCAAGGAGTGCAAGCCGGAGACGCTCAACGGCCTTTCGGGCCTTGGCGACCTTTGCGTCACCTGTCTTTCCACCCATAGCCGGAACTATCGCTACGGCCGCCTGATTGCGGAAGGGTTTTCACCGGAAGGGGCCCGCCAAAAGATCGGGATGGCGGTCGAGGGGATCTACACCTGCGTCTCGGCGCTCCAGCTTGGACGCAAGCACGGCATCCCCATTCCCATCACCGAAGTGACCCATGCGATCATCTACGAGGGGATGCACCCCAAGCTCGCAGTCCAGGCGCTCCTTCAGCGGGCGATCAAGGAAGAGCACTTGTAGTAGTTCTTAACAAAAATTCTCGGAGCAATTTCGGCGTCAAAGCTCGAAATTGTCTCGAGAATTTTTGTTAAGGACTACTGGCAGCAGCCTTCATTTTTTTCTCCAGATACTCTTGGATGAAGCCGCTCAATTTTTTTGCGGGCGGGGTGTGCTCCCACCCGATTGTTTCAAAGACTTTTTCCGATGCCAAAAGGCCCAGGGGAAAATGCTTGTAGAGATCGGCGTCGGAGAGGAAATACCGCGCGTACTGGCGGATCATGTAATTTTCCGCCGAAGACAGGACTTTCCCTGGAGAGGCGAAAGATTCATAAAAACCCAAGCGCTCCGAAGCGAATAGCTGATCGGTCAGTGTGGCGATTGTCAGCTGTTCGGGAACCTGGTGGTTCAGAATAACTTCGTCCAGGAAGCGCTCTAATTGGCCCGTCTCAATCAAACGGTCCAAAGTGCGGTCGATGGCGATTGCGGTGAAAGCGAGGGTGAGTTTTTCCCGCCAGGTCAGCGTTTTCCCAAGGCAGGTTTCCGGACAAGCGGCGCGCTCTTCAGGAGCTGCGGCGAGGCATTCCCAGATCATGCATTCCAGTGTTTCTTTGCTGTAAGTAGATTGAGAAGAGAGATGTTCGATGAGACATTGCACACCGGGGTCGTCTTTTGCGATAGCCTCCTTATTTAGGATCTTCCGTTCCAAATCTATTAGGATCATTTCTACGGGCCTCTCCAAAGCGCATGAAAGGCCTTTTTTGAACAGGCGGCTGCCGACCCAGCTCGTAGCCGTGTCGCGCAGATTCAACCAGGGTAGTGTCCTGTTGCGATTGGCGATGCGCCTGACCGGGAGATTGTGGGATCGGGCAAATGCGATGAGCTTCGCAGGAGTCGCAAAGCGGGAAGGAAATAAAAACAGAGGGTCGTCTTTGCTGGTTGCAAGCTCGTCTTGAAATTCCCAATAAAGCGCCTTCAGAGACTTTTGTCGATGCTGGGGATTGAGAATGTCGATTTCCTTTTGAAGCTGTTCGATCCGTTGGTAAATGTCGGGGTGTGTTTGCACAAGCCTTGCCAATTGAACGCACTCCCACACAAATTCGCTGCAGAAATATTGGGTGTTTTGGGGAGAGTACGTGTGATTTTCATCGGTTAGAAGAATCCGGTATTCGAGCAATCGGTCGAGCAGATGGATCCAATCGTCCGGTTGAAAGCGGTCATGGGATTCCAGAGGGAGCATGGCCAATCCTGCAAAATGATACGGTGCATCGGGAACCTGTATTTTGAACGAAGATTGTACGAATGTCTTGCTGATGGCGAGAAAGTGGTTCAAAAAGGACTCATTTTCCGGTTTTCGGAGGAGCAATCCGGGATTGAAGATCATCCAATCTTCGCCGGGCGGAAGATCTTCAATGCGATAAGGATTTTCAGAAAGGGGCGTGTGGGAGTTGGGGATTTCGAGCGCTCCTAAGGATAGCTCGTCTTTCATGTCCCCGATGATTGCTGCGTGGGTTGCATTCGCCCATTCGTTGTTGGGATCAAGATACGATTGTC
>DAIDLB010000273.1 GCA_027449725.1 Chlamydiota bacterium | reverse complement strand
CTCTGGCGGGAGGCATTCCGGCCGGCCTTGGGCTGGGGCCTGCCGTCGGAGTGATTTTGGGGGCCGTCAAGGCCTATACGACCCGCGTGGGCAGCGGCCCTCTGCCGACGGAGTTTTCCCCTGAAGAGATGTCCCGTTTTCCCGACCATACGGCTTCGCGGGAGATCGGGGTGACGACGGGGCGGAAAAGGCGCATTGGCTGGTTCGACGCAGTTTTAGCCGCGCACACCGTCCGGCTGAACGGCGTCTGCCGTCTTGCCCTGATGAAGCTCGATATCCTCGATTCCCTGCAGGAGATCCGCATTTGCAAAAGCTATCTTCTCGACGGTAAGGAAATCCGCTCCTTTCCACCGTCCTCCGCAGATCTCCTTCGAGTACAGCCCGTCTACGAGACGCTGCCCGGATGGAAGCGACCGACAACGGGGGCCGGCTCCTTTGCCGATCTGCCCGATGCGGCCAAAACCTATTTGCGTCGCATCGAAGAGCTCTCCGGAGCTCCGATTTCCCTCGTGTCTGTCGGCCCCGGAAGGGAGCAAACCCTGTTTCTCGATCCAATTTTTACAGAGGCAGACTGGCGACTATGACCCCTCTTTTGACCGAAACGGCAAAACGGCCCTCCACCCTTTTCTCCCCGGAAGAGATCTCGCTTCTCGACCCCCAGCACGTGCCCAATCATGTCGCCATCATCATGGACGGCAACCGCCGATGGGCCAAAAACGGAAAGCTTCAAGCCGTCGCGGGATACTGGGAAGGTGCTGAACTGCTCTCCGAAATCGTCCGCGCTTCGGCAGAGCTTGGGATCCGGATGCTCACCGTCTACGCTTTTTCGACCGAGAACTGGTTTCGTCCGGAGAGCGAAATCGAAGCCCTGATGGAGCTGTTTGAATTTTACCTCACGCACAAAAGAGAAGCCATGGCGCAAGAGGGCATCCGGGTCGAGACGATCGGCGATATCTCGAAATTTCCGACCAAAGTGCAGGCAGTGCTGCAGGAGACGAAACAGGCCACTGCCGGCGGCGACGCCATTACCCTTGTCCTGGCCCTCAACTACGGCGGGCGCGACGAGATCCGCCGCGCGATGCTGAAAATGCTCGAGAGGCATGAGAAGAAGCCGATTGATAAAGAGGAGCTCACCGAACCGTTCATCGCACAGTTTTTAGACACAGGCCATTGGAAGGATCCCGATCTTTTGATCCGAACCGGCGGCGATATGCGGATCAGCAATTTTCTCCTGTGGCAAATTTCGTATTCCGAGCTTTATATCAGCGAACAATTTTGGCCCGATTTCACTCCGAAAGAGCTTTTCCGCGCTCTTTTGGAGTTCCAGTCGCGGCGAAGAAATTTTGGGAGATAATATGAAAGATCTTGGCCGCAGGTTCATTACATCCGCCATCTCAATCGCCCTTGTCGCCCTGCTTCTCTTTTTTGCCTTCCATCTCTGGGTCTCGCTCCTGACGGCGGCGGTTGCCGCCACTCTTTCGGCCATCGCCCTCTGGGAATATAACCAGTTTGCAAAAGAAAAAGGGGGAATGGCAAAAACCTCCCTGCTCATGATCCTCGCCGCTTGCACGACGGCCTCATTTTTTTTGGCGTCGAAGTTCCTCTATCTTCCCGAAGCGGTGTTTTTTCTCTCGATCCTCATCCTCTTCGCCCGCCATTTCCGAATAAAGGAAGGGGCGATCGTCGATCTCGCCGTCTCCGCTTTCGGCCTCCTCTACATTGCCCTCCCCTTGGGAATGATGCTCGGCATCCTCTACGGCCCCCATGCGGAAGACGGACGGATCTGGATGGCCTATTTGATCGCGACAACCAAAATCACCGACATCGGCGGCTACTTCGGCGGCAGCCTGTGGGGGAGAAGAAAGCTCGCCCCAAAAATCAGCCCGGGAAAAACGCTGGAAGGAGCTCTCTGCGGCCTCGCTCTTTCTCTTGCCACAAGCTATCTTTTTCATCTTTGGGGCAGCTTGAGCTCCTACGAGTGGATTGTCCTTGGCCTGATCCTTGGCTGCATCGCCCAGTTCGGCGACCTCTCCGAATCGCTGTTGAAACGAGACGCAAACAAGAAAGACAGCAACAGTTTGCCCGGGCTCGGCGGAATCCTCGATGCGGTCGACTCGCTTCTCTTCAACGCCCCGATCGTCTATTTTTTCCTCATCGTTTTCCGAGCTAAAGAGTTTTTATGATCATCACCATCGACGGCCCTTCGGGAACAGGAAAATCGACTGTCGCAAAAGGAGTGGCCAAACGGCTTGGGTTTCTCTTCTTCGACACGGGAGCTATGTACCGCTCTTTAGCCTGGAAGCTGACGGAGCAAAACATCTCACTTACGGATGAAGCGGCGATCCAGGGCCTTCTCGATCGATTTCAATACGATATCCAAACAACCCGCGAGGGAGAAAAGCATTATTTTGTCGGCGGAGTCGATGTGACCTCGCAAATCCGGACGCAGGAAATCTCGCTTTTGGCCTCCCAGGTCTCTTCCCTTCCCTTTGTCCGGAAAGCTCTCGTAAAAATCCAACGCTCCTTTGGACACCGCGTCAATGCGGTCTTCGAGGGGCGCGACATGGGAACTGTCGTCTTTCCCGATGCAGAGCTAAAGATCTTTCTAACGGCCAAACCGGAGGTGCGCGCCGAGAGAAGGTATCGCGAACTTCTCCTCAAATTTCCCGATCTCGCCGACTCCCTTTCAAAAGAACAGATCCTCTCCGAGATTGAAGAGAGGGACCACAACGACAGGACACGCGCCGTTTCCCCGCTCCGCCAGGCCGCTGACGCCCTTCTCATCGACACATCCGAGCTCACGTCCGAGGAGGTGATCGGCCGCATTGCCGACGCGAAGAAAAAAATCTGCGGCCGAAAGCCCTTCGATCCGATGAAGTTCTCTTATGCTCTCGTGTACCACTCGGTGCGCGTCTTCTTCAAGCTCTTCTATCGCCTCCGCATTTGCGGCCTTTCTCATTTCCAAAAAGGCGCGGCCATCATCGCCGCAAACCACGCCTCCTTTTTTGACCCTCCGGTCATCTCCATCTCGTGTCCCGAAGAGGTCCATTTCCTCGCACGCGAATCGCTTTTCCGGATCCCGCTCCTCGGCCGGCTGATCCGTATCCTCAATTCGCACCCTGTCGCCCGCGACTCATCCGATGCGAGTACGTTCCGCCAGCTGATCCAGCTCTTGGGGCAGGGAGAAAAAGTGATTCTCTTTCCCGAGGGAAAAAGATCAAAAGACGGAGATCTCCAGCCGCTAGAAAAAGGACTTTCGTTTCTCGTCTATAAAGCGCGCTGCAGGATCCAGCCCGTCTACGTCGCCGGCGCAAGAGAGGCGTGGCCGCGCGGCCGCAAGTTTCCCCATCTTTTCGGCCGGATCTCCTGCGTCTTCGGCTCTCCCATCGAATGGGAAGAATTTGAAACGCTTGAAAAACGGGTTGCCATGGAAAAAATTACCGAAAGGACCGAACAGGCGATCCGCTCTCTCAAACACTGGTTTGAAGAAGGGGCTCGGGGCGATCCGCCCTAAAAAGACTCTTTTCGCCAATTTTGCACTCTGCTAGAATCCGCGCCTCTCACTCAACCAGGAGGCCTTTATGGTCTGTTTCGCAACCCGCCCCTTTTCCGCGCGTCGGTTGGACGCCCCTATCATTGCTATGTACCTCCTCTCGCTTCCCATTGGACGCAGCCTCATTACTATTACTCTCCCCGCCATTGCTACTCGCCCCGGCCCTCTACCGCATGCAGCAACGTCGCCCCGGCATTTACAGGAGCGTCTTTACTATTATCCTTACTCGGACATTGAGAAAACCTCATGAATATTTTAGACCAAATGTATATACCGCGCTCCGTCAGGATTGACATGTTCCGACCGGCTGCGACTTCGCTGAATTGATTCTCTTCGTCGCCCTTCCCGATGCGGGAATGGTGCTCCTCATTCGAATCGATTCTGCTTTATCTCGCTCGGTCGGAACATGTCAATCCTTCCTGCGCGCGGTATAACACCCTCGTCCAGACATGGAATCAATTGAACATCACGGTTTCGGGACGCTTTTCCATCCTCAAAGAATTCAATCCGATCCCCGACACCGTTGTCGAGCCCATCACCGCGCAAAAAAAAACCGATGCAGCCGAATGCCTCCCTCTTTCAGACAGCGACAGGATCCTCTCTATCCAAAAAGAGTCCGGCGTCATGCGCGCCCTCAGCCATACGCTCGTCAACATCAGCCGCTATCATTACGCCCATCGGTCGGGAAAAAGCGCTTTGCGCGAAGGGAAAACTTCTACTTGCGGCGCCGAACCGGTTGGATCAGGCGTTTGCAGAGGCAGCAGCCTCGAGGTCGCTTGCCCTGAGCATGCATCTATCCCGATGATCATGAATCCCTGCGTTTGGAAAATGAACAACGAACAGCTGCCCCAGCTTCTCAAACGGGAGCCAAAAGCCAGCTGTTTTGAAGTGGGCTATCAGTTTGATCCCGACAAGATTCATTTGCATACCTGCGTTGGACAGGAAGATTTTCTTTGGAAGCCCGAAGAGCATCTCCGGATGGAACAAGACTATCGGGATGTCCAAGAGGGAAAAGCGCCTTCCGTCACGAGGGAGCTGACCGCATGCGGCGACGCTTCCGGTCCTCTCGAATGTCTGTCTTTGGGAAAACGGGTGATGACCGAGGAGTGTTATTTACTGCCGGAAGAGATCGGCCACCTCCATTCCAAACTCGACTCTCTCAGGGATTC
>DAIDLB010000272.1 GCA_027449725.1 Chlamydiota bacterium | reverse complement strand
ATATCAGATGGATTTTTATCTTCTGGAAGGGCAAATTTTTTCATGAGCGTACTCCTTTTGGTTGGATTTTTTCCTGTCAGAAAAATTCCAGAGGATACGCTCTCTTTATTCCCTCATCCACAACTTTCGGTTATATCTCTGCAGAATCTGACGGAGCCTTTCTTCCTCACCCGGCCCCACCTTCTTTCCAAGCCAACGCCCACACAGAAGGCGAAGCCGGCATCTGTCATTATATCGGTCGCCGCCCAACGATGGAAGACGAACATCTGGTTTCCAGCTTTGACCTTCTCGTTGAGGGAAAAACCTATCCGGTCCGTCTCTTCGGCATCTTCGACGGCCATGGCGGCTCTGCCGCCTCCCAATTCGTCAAATCCAATCTTGAGAGAGTCCTGTCTCAAACGCTCAACGAAACCTGCGCTTCCACGCTTACCGATGAAGCTGTTTGGAACGCCCTCAAACTCGCCTTCGTCTGCCTCGATAAAGAGTTCGGCACGCGGGTCTCCGGCACCACGGCGACTGTCGCCATGATCCTCGACAACAAGCTTTGGGTTGCCAACACAGGCGACTCGAGGACCATCCTCGATAACGGCCTGCAACTTAGCGAAGACGCCAAGCCGACAGACATTCGTTATCGGAGAGGAATTGAAAAGCGGGGCTGTTTCGTCGCCTTTGGCCGCATCAACGCCCGCCTCGCCGTTGCCCGCGCCATCGGCGACAACCTCATCGGTCCCATCAACGCCAGACCCAAGATCACCGCCATCCCTCTTCCGAAAGATACCCACCTCATTCTTGCTTGCGATGGGATCTACGATGTTGCCAGCACAAGACAAATCGCCGCCGCCGTCCAAGCTTCAGGGCACCTTTCCCCTCAAGAAATCGCCGCCAGCCTTGTCTACTCCGCCTATCAGGCTGGATCCACCGATAACCTCTCCGCCCTTGTCGTCAGACTTCCTTAAGGCATTTGGCTAATTTGGTATGAAAAGCTACAATAGCAAATATGGAAGCGATCGATCCGTCCGAGATCATCACGGGGGAGCCGCCGCGGCCGAAGCCGGCGGTTGTGAACCCCTGGGTGCGGTTGACGGCGCGCCTCTTTGACTATGCGCTTTTTTTCTGCCTTGTGAGCCTGATTGCAGGGCGGGCGGCGAGCGTGCCGCCGTTCGAGAATTGGGTCCCTTTGGAATATTTTGCCTGGGTGCCTCTGGAGGCGCTATTGCTTTGGACGTGGGGAACGACGCCGGGCAAATGGCTTCTCAAGGTTCGCTTGAAGAAGGGCTTTTCGAAGAGGATCGATTTCGAGAGCGCCCTTAGGCGGAGCTTTGGAGTATGGGTCAAGGGGATGGGACTCGGGATTCCCATCATCAATGTCTTATGTATGCTGGCATCGTATCATAGGCTCAGGGTCTTGAAGACGACGAGCTGGGACTTGCAAGAGCAGGTTGCGGTTTTCCATGAGGCGATCCCCAAATGGCGTTTTTACTGCGTCTTCGTTCTTGCAATCATCGGCATGATCTACTATTCGTACTGGAAAAAGAGTTTATAGCCGATGCGTCCTCTCTCCGATCCTTCGCTTGGCTTTTTCCATCGGATGGAAAAAGGCTTGAGCGAGTTGTTTGCACCAAAATCCGTTGCTTTAATTGGAGCGACCGAAAATCCGGGAAGCGTTGGCCGGACGGTCATGGCCAATTTGGTCGGGTCGTTTCCCGGGACGATCTATCCTGTGAATCCGAAGAGGGACTCTGTTCTCGGCGTGAAGGCGTATCCGTCGCTGGCGGCCTTGCCGGAAAAGCCCGACCTGGCTGTCATCGTAACGCCGGCCAAGAGCGTCTCGCAAATTATTTCCGAGTGTGCGGATAGAGGCATCCCGAGCGCTATCATCATCTCTGCCGGGTTCAAGGAGATGGGGGAGCCGGGGATCAAGATGGAAGAGGAGATCCTCGTCCATGCGAGAAGGGGAGGGATGCGGATCATCGGCCCCAATTGCCTCGGGGTGATGCGGCCGTCCAAGGGGCTCAATGCGACCTTTGCGGCCGGCATGGCTCTCAAGGGAAAGATCGCGTTCATTTCGCAGTCGGGCGCGCTCTGCACGGCGGTGCTGGACTGGAGTTTGCGCGAGAAGGTTGGCTTTTCGGCGTTTGTCTCGATCGGGTCGATGCTCGATGTCGACTGGAGCGATCTGATCGACTATTTCGGCAGCGATCCGGAGACCGAGAGCCTGCTGATCTATATGGAAAGCATTGGCGATGCAAGGCGCTTTCTCTCCGCCGCCCGCGAGGTGGCTCTCTCCAAGCCGATCATCCTGATCAAGGCGGGGCGGAGCGCCGAGTCGGCCAAGGCGGCCGCGTCGCATACGGGTGCGCTTGCCGGCAGCGACGAGGTCCTTAGCGCCGCTTTCGCGAGGGTAGGGGTGCTCAGGGTCGATACGATCTCTGATCTCTTCAGCATGGCCGATCTTCTGTCCAAGCAGCCGAGGCCCAAAGGTCCCCATCTGGCAATTGTAACAAATGCGGGAGGGCCCGGAGTCATCGCGACGGACGCCCTCATCGCGGGCGGAGGCAAGCTGGCCGAAACCAGCCGTGAGATATTCGAAGCGTACAATGCGTTTCTTCCGCCCCATTGGAGCCGCGGCAATCCCATCGATATCCTGGGCGATGCGAGAGCTCCGGTCTACGGCAAGGCCGTAGAGATTGCGCTGCAAGATCCGGCGGCAGAAGGGGTGCTTGTCATCCTGACGCCGCAGGACATGACGGAGCCGACAGAGACGGCAGAGGCGCTGGCAAAGATCGAGCGGAAGGGGAAGACGCTCCTGGCAAGCTGGATGGGGGCGGACAGCGTCCGATCGGGCAAGGAGATCCTGACGCACGCCGGGATCCCCAATTTTGAGTTCCCAGACGAGGCGTGCCGTGCGTTTGCCCAGATGTGGCAATACGAAAAGCACCTCCGCAGCATCTACGAAGTGCCGGAGCTCTGTCTGATGACGGATGAGGGCGCCTGCTTGGTCCACGTCCACCGGATGATCGAGAAGGCATTGCAGGAAAACCGGACGCTCCTAGACGAGGTGGAGTCGAAGAAGGTGCTTGAGGCATATTCGATCCCCGCCGTCCCGACCGAGGTCGCCCATAGCCCCGAAGAGGCGGCGCAGTTGGCCGAGCGCTTTGGCTTTCCCGTCGTATTGAAGCTCTTTTCAAAGACGATCACCCATAAGACCGATGTCGGCGGCGTCAAGCTGAACCTCCATAGCGTCGAAGAAGTCAGGAAGGCGTATGAGGAGATTTTTGCATCTGTGGTCAAGATGGCCGGGCAAAAGCATTTTCAGGGCGTCACGGTCCAGCCGATGATCAAGCTCGACGGCTATGAATTGATCCTCGGCAGCTCGATCGACGAGCAGCTCGGCCCAGTCCTCCTCTTCGGCTGCGGCGGGCAGCTCGTCGAGGTGTTCAAGGACAGCGCGCTTGCAATCCCCCCGCTCACGACGACTTTAGCCCGTCGGTTGATGGAGAGGACAAAGATCTATTACGCGCTGCAAGGCGTTCGGGGACGCAAGGGCGTAGATCTGAAACGGCTTGAACAGATCCTCGTCCAATTTTCAAGGCTGATCGTCGAGCAGCCGTGGATCAAAGAGTTCGACATCAACCCGCTTCTCGCCTCAGCGGACACTCTCATCGCCCTCGACGCCCGCATCGTACTTCACGATCCCAAGACAAAAGAGCTGCCCCGCCCTGCCATCCGCCCCTATCCGACCCAATATGTCGAGAAGTGGCGTCTCGACGGCAAAGAGATCCTGATCCGTCCGATCCGACCTGAAGACGAGAAGCCTCTTCACAGCTTCCACCAAGACCTCTCGAAAGAGACGGTGCGCCAGCGCTGGCTTAAAGATCTTGGTTTCGACGAAAGAACAGCGCACGAGAGGCTCTCCAAAATCTCGTTCATCGACTATGACCGGGAGATCGTCCTCCTCGCAGAACGCGAATCCGAGATCCTCGGCGCGGCGCGCGTGTCAAAAATCCCCTTCTCGAAGAGCGCCTCCTTTGGTCTCGTCGTCAAAGACCAGTGGCAAAATAAGGGGATCGGGGCCAAGCTCATGCAAAAACTTCTCCAAGCCGCCAAAGCAGAGGGGATCGAAGAAATCGCAGCGTCGATGCTGCTGGAAAACCATCAGATGCAGGCGCTATGCCGCCGCCTCGGTTTTTCCCTGGAGCCGCTCGGGCAGGATCGGATGATCGCCAGATTGCGATTATGACTCTTGCGGCCTTGTCCTGTTGAGATAGAAAATGATGACGGCGTAGCAGGCGATATAGAGTGTCCCGATAAGAAAGGGGAGCCTCGAATACTGATCGAGCCAGTCGGTGACGATATCGGTCAGGCCGACAGCGAACATGTAGCTCGTCATCAGCCACGAGACGCCGTTTTCGATCAGGGTCAGGTAGCGGTCGCGGTTGCTATAAGAAAAAAAGAACACCTCTCTCGTCAGAGAAAAGAACGTAACCCCCAAGATCCCTGCGCATCCCAGCCCGCCCACGACCATTCCTAAGACGATATAGGGGGTGGAATAGACGTTTCCAAGCCAGAGCAGCGCGGCAAGGATCAGGATGCAGTTGATCAAGATGACCCGCCTGGGGTCGAAGCGCTGCACCAAGATGAGCATGAGGATCTGTCCAACAATGAGGGAGAGCCAAAACGAAGAGGCCGAGATTCGGCTCAGATAGAGCGAGATCGTATGGCTGACGAGCCCCTCGCCCCAGAGGCTGAAGGTGCTTTCGGCCAGGCCATAGAACGCGACAGAGAGCATATACAGCGGAAACCGGAGAGGCATCTCTTTCCGAAGATAGGTATTGACCTGCAGGGAGGGATCTTGCGCATAGCTCGGCTCGTCGAAAAGGATCAGGATGCCGGCGCCGTACATCAAAAGGAACGTAGTTATGCAGAAGATCAGTTCGATTGTCAGGTGCAGCATCCCTCCGAGCCGGAGCAGCTGCGGCGCCAGCATCAGTCCTGCATTCCCAAAAGCGAAGAGAGTGATAAGCCCAAGAAGCGTTTTGTTGCTGAAGACGAGGATCACATAAGTGAGGAGGCAGTTGATGACCGAAAGCATGGACATGCCCATCAGGATCATCGATAGGATCATCACCCATGAAGTCGCGGGAAGAATCGTCGCGTGGGCGATAAAAAAGAGCATCCCCAGCGCGCTGCTGATGACTCCCGCAGCCAGCTCCATCTTCAGCCCGATCCTCCTCGAGATCGGCTGATGGAACATGGAGACGGTCAAAGCCGTCGCATAGAAGATGCACTTATAGAGAAGCGGGTGGCTTGTCAGCTCTTTTGAAAGAAAGCTGTGCGGCCACTGGAAACAGCCGAGCGTTGCCGTATGCAGCGTCATGATCAAAAACAGAAAGACGGTCATCGGCACGTTTCTTCGCAGCATGGGATGGCTCCTCAACAAAGTCTTTTAAAACAATTTCCGTTTTAGCTACAACTGCTTATATGGAAAATGCGGCGACACCCGATTTCACGCTCGAATATTTCCAGGCCAAAGAGGTCCATCCCGACAAGCAAAGGAGCTTTGACGGACTCAGAGTATCCGCTCTCGGCGCCGGCACCTATCTCGGACAGGCCGACGACGCAACCGACCGCCTTTACGAACAAAGCCTGATCAAAGCCGCCCTAAGCGGCGTCAACTTCTTCGACACCGCGATCAACTACCGCTGCATGCGGAGCGAAAAAGTCATCCACCGCGTCCTCAAAGAACTCGAGCGCCAGGGACTCAAGCGCAGCCAGATCGTCATCGCGACAAAAGGGGGCTTCATCCCCTGCGAAGGGACCCCCGAAGTCTTTGACGACACCCTCCGCACCCAGTACCTCGATCCCGGCCTCATCGCGCCCGGCGACATCGCCCTCGGCTGCCACTGCATTGCGCCTGCCTTCCTGGACGCACAAATCACCCTCAGCCTCCGCAATCTTGGCCTGAACTGCATCGACCTCTACTATCTCCACAACCCCGAAACCCAGCTCCAGGAAATCGACGAAGCCGAATTCTACCGCCGACTTACAGACGCCTTCCGCCTCCTCGAGCAAAATGTCCAAAATGGCCGCATCGCCCGCTACGGCATCGCCACCTGGAACGGCCTCCGCCAAAAACAAGGTCAGAAGACCACCCTCCAGCTTCCCAAAATCCTCGCCTGCGCCCTCGATGCCGGGGGGGCAAACCACCACTTCCGCGCCGTCCAGATGCCCTATAACCTCGTCATGCTCGAAGCCGTCAAGAGCAAAACCCTCCAAATCCTCACCGATGCGAACATCGCCTTCATGGTCTCTTCACCCCTCATGCAGTCCCACGCGATGAGCCTCCCCGCCCGCGTCTTCGACCGCCTCCCCAAAGAAGAATCTCCCGCCCTCCAATCCCTCCAGTTCCTCGCTTCCACCCCCACCGCCTGCACCCTCTTCGCCGGCATGAAAAAACTCGACCACCTCCACGAAAACACCAAACTCCTCCGCCTCCCCAACTGGCCCAAAGCCGAGTGGGACAAAGCTCTCGCCGCCATCACCGGCGCGCCTCCTCCGCCTCGCAATCCGTAAGGGCTCCGCCCTTACAATCCCGCCAAAGGGCAAGCCCTTTGTAAACCCATTGTTTTTATGTCATGCACTGCGTGCATGACATAAAAACAAACAGGATTCTAAAGGACGAAGTCCAATAGCTGGTTTAAGGGTGGAGCCCTTAAGAGATTGATTTTTTTTGCTTGATGGCAGAGTATTAGGACTCTTTTGAGGAGGAAATGATGGGAAAGTATTCTTTGCCGGCCAAGGTGCTCAGCAGTGTTTTAGTGGGCGTGTTGATTTGGCTGTTTCCTCTTCCCGAGGGGTTGAATCCGGAGGCGTGGAAGCTCTTTGCGATCTTTACGGCGACGATTGTGGCGATCATCTTGAAGCCGCTGCCGATGGGGGCTGTCGCTTTGATTGCGTTGACGGCGTCGGTGCTATTGGGCGCGCTGAGGTTGGAGGATGCGTGCAACGGGTTTGGCAACGATGTGGTGTGGCTTGTCGTGCTGGCGTTTTTCATTGCGAAAGGGTTTATCTTGACGGGGCTGGGGGCCAGGCTGGCGTATTCGGTCATGGGGCTGTTTGGGAAGAGCAGCCTGGGTCTGGGATATGGGCTGGTTGCGGCCGATTTGGTCCTTTCGCCTTGTATCCCGAGCATTACGGCGAGGGCGGGGGGCGTCATTTATCCGGTGCTGAAGAGCTTGGCCGATATTTTTACCGGCGAGTCGCATGACCCGAGGATGGCTGCCTATCTGACGCTCTGCGCGTATCAGGGGACTGCGGTGACGAGCGCGATGTTTTTGACGGCGATGGCGGGAAATCCGCTGATCGCGTCTATTGCCGCGTCGCACGGGATTGCCATTAGTTGGATGGATTGGGCGCTGGCGGCGATTGTTCCGGGGCTGGTCAGTTTGCTTGTCTTGCCTTGTCTGATGTATTGGCTGAAGACGCCGTCGATCCGGCAGACGCCCCATGCGAAGAAGATGGCCGAGGAGAGACTTAGCGCGATGGGGCCGGTAAGCCTTCAGGAGAAGATCATGGCGGGGACCTTCGTCTTGCTGATTTTGCTCTGGATCTTCGGCCATTTTTTGGGTGTGAAGGCGACGGCGGCGGCGATGATCGGAGTGTCGATCCTGCTCCTTACGCGGATCTTGGAGTGGAAGGATATTTTGCAGGAGCATAGCGCCTGGGATACCCTGATTTGGTTTGCAACCCTCATCACCCTTGCCTGCCGGTTGAATACGACGGGTTTTTCAGGATGGTTCAGCCAGGGTGTCGCGCAGTATGCCGAGGGACTCCACTGGAGCTGGGG
>DAIDLB010000271.1 GCA_027449725.1 Chlamydiota bacterium | reverse complement strand
CGCCGACCCAGGTCGATTTGCCGATCCGCTTTTTCAAAAAGCCCCATTCGATGAGCGGGATGAAGAGAGGGCCGAGGTTCAAGAGAACTGTGGCGTTAAGCAGGCTGCTGTGTTTGAGGTAATAGTAGAAGCTGTACTGGGAGAGGAGAACCAGCAGGGATCTGAGTAGATGCAGTTTATAGTCTTGCTGAGCGAAAAAGCCCTTAATTGTGCCCCTAAAGGAAAAGAACAAAAGACATAAGAGGAACGAAACTGAATATCTCCAGAAAATGAGGGCCGGAAGGGAAAAGATCTCATTTCCCAGTTTACCGAAAAGAGCGGTCAAAGAGAGTCCTGTTGCTGAAACCAGCATGAACAAGACGCCCGAATGAAAAGATTTTTTTTGATCCGTCACGATAGTTGCACTATCGCAAAGAGGCAATAATTATTCGACGGGTTTAAAGCGGGGGGTGATCTTGCCGTCGATAACTACCTCTTCCAAAAACATTTGGAGCGGGCGGATCCAGACCCCATGGTCGCCGTAGAGGGCCTGGTAGACGACATATTCTTCGAGCGTTTCGCTATGGCGGGCTACTTGGATGAGCCTATAGCGAAGTCCTTTGTAGTGCTCATAGAGGCTGCCCAAAACGAGGGATTTAGCTTCTTCGGAAAGAGGAGGAAGGGGGCTTTTATTCATCGGTCTGGTATGATAGTCGGCGATCGAGGCAATGTCTATGGAAAAAGTGAGAATTTCGAAGCTCCTTTCGGAGCGGAAGGTCTGTTCGAGGCGGGAAGCGGAAAAATATCTTGAACAGGGACAAATTTTTTTAAACGGCGTCCTTGTCACCGAACAGGGGACGAAGGCCTATCCGACCGACCGGATTGAGATTGGCCCCAGCGCAAAAGAAGAGCAGGGGCAGAAAGTGACTGTCATGCTTCATAAACCGCTTGGGATCGTCTCCAACCTGCCTGAGCCGGGCTACAGGGAAGCGTCGGATTTGATCGTCGAAGAAAATCATTGGGAAGGAGACAGGCGTCCCTTCGAGGAGCTCACCGCGCCACTCCACGTCGTCGGCCGCCTCGATGTGAACTCGAAAGGGCTGCTTCTCCTGACCCAGGATGGCCGCGTGGCCAAGCAGATCATCGGTCCGAGCTCGGTTGTCGAAAAAGAATACATCGTCCGTTTTGAAGGATTTGTGACAGAGCGGCAGCTCGATCGCCTCCGCGAAGGGGAGCTTACGATTGACGGGCGAAGGCTCAAGCGCGCCGGCGTCGAGCAGAAAGATGCCAATACCCTCCGCGTCGTCCTGATCGAAGGGAAGAAAAGGCAGCTTCGAAGGATGTGCGAAATTATCGGAATCACGGTGACTTCGCTTAAGCGCGTCCGGATCGGTCATCTGCAGCTGGGCGATTTGCCGCCCGGCAAATGGCGCTACGTCGATTCGGCAGAGTTGAGATTTAAGTAATAAGCCATTTTTCTACAATAGCTTGTGCCAAGCATTCGGAAGCGTCGACGATTCTGCATGCAGGGCGGTCTACGGCTAGCAATGGGTTCAAATCGGTGCAGGCAATCAAGAGAGTGTCTATGCCGGCAGCCATAGCGTTTTGATGGAGCTCTTGCCAGAGATCGAGCGGGAGTTCGCTCGAGGACTTGATTTGACGAAGAATCCGATCGATCACGCCTTGCCAAACGGGCTCGAACAGAAATTCGATTCCTGCCTGTCGAAGCCCTGTTTGATAGAGGCCCGCCTCAAGCGTTGTTCTTGTCCCAAATAGAGATGCTTTTTTCGCTGTCTGAGGAACCTGTTTGAGAGTTTCTTCAATCATGTTGAGAAGAGGGATTCGAATGCTTTTTTGCAACTTTTCAAAATAGACATGGGCGGTATTGCACGGCATTGCGATGAACGAAGCGCCGCACGATTCGAGTTTTTGCAGGCCGTTTGAGATCGTTTTTTCCAACAGAGCGTGATCAAGAGGCCGGTCAATATAAAAAGGTGTTGGCAGCGAGTAGATCATCATCGGAGGGAAATCAATATCGTCGATGGCGCCGGTTGTTTTTTGAAAGGTGGACACGACCTCTTCGATAAAAGGACCTGTTGATTTCGGGCCCATTCCGGCAAGGATGCCAATCATCCTAATAGAGTCGGGCGCCATCGGGTACCTGGTTCGATGGATTGAGCAACACCACATTGCCAGCAGCATCCGGCAGCCCCAGTACAAGTACTTCCGAGAAAAATTTGCCGATCTGTTTGGGAGGAAAGTTTACGACTGCAATGACTTGCTTTCCGATTAGTTCTTCTTTGCGGTAATGCTGCGTGATTTGGGCGGACGAACGCTTTTTTCCCAGATCGCCAAAATCGATCTCGAGCTTGTAAGCGGGTTTTTTCGCCTCAGGAAAGTCCTGGACGGAGAGGATCGTTCCGACGCGGATGTCGACCTTCAAAAAATCGTCGAATTGAATTTGCGCTGTAGTGCTCTCACTGCCCAATATCCTTTGCTCTCCTTATTGAGAAAATATCACACTCTCAGATATCCTCGAGCCCTTTTCTAAAAAAGTATAGGGTTTTAGAGAGATATTGTCAAAAGTTGTGTTTCAGGCATGAACATATCCTCGGATTTTTCCGTTAAGCTACGTGTTCCTTTACTTCTTCGCCGTCTTTGAATTTGATCCCTGCAAC
>DAIDLB010000270.1 GCA_027449725.1 Chlamydiota bacterium | reverse complement strand
GCTAGAAATCGCGTCTTCTGTCATTTATCTGTGCCCGATAGAACAAATCGAGCGGGGAAATGGGGAAGGCGGTAGTCAAGTTGGAGAACGATCTCGATCGGGTTAAGCAGATGCTGAGTGAAAATACGGAATGTTATGTTTTGATTACTTGCACAGCGCCTGCGGATGATGGCAAGATGGGTGTTGAGATGTCCTATGAAGGCGATGAAGTCTTGGCGGCCTATCTGATCGACAACGCCCAGCAGGTGTTTGAGACGAACCGGGCCAAGGCGGCAAAGCCGCGTTAAAACATCTCTTTTGGGAGGTGGATGTGGATCGGTTGCGCGCGTGGCTTGAGCGGGAGTTTTCGGGGATTTGCGAAGAGTTTTTTTCGTTTTTGCGCTTCAAGACGGTGAGCGCCGATCCGGCGTATCTTGAGGAGCATTCCCGCTGCTGCGAGTGGCTAAACGCTCTTTTTCGGAAGATGCACTTTCGGACGGAGATCATTGAGACAAGCGGACTGCCTCTTTTTTATGCGGAGTGTCTTGAGGCGGGAGAGGGAGCTCCTACCGTTTTGATCTATGGGCACTACGATGTGCAGCCGGTCGATCCTCTGGATCTTTGGAAGAGCGGCCCGTTCGAGCCGGAGGTGCGTGGGCAGGAAGTGTACGCGCGCGGCGCTCTCGACGATAAGGGGCAGATTTTATTTGCTGCGATGGCGGCCAGAGCTCTTTTGGCTGTCGATGGGAAGTTGCCGGTTAATCTCAAGTTTTGTATCGAAGGAGAAGAAGAGTGCGGCAGCAAGGGGCTGTCGGAGGGGCTCTCTTCTTTGAAAGAGAAGCTGCAGGCGGAGTATCTCCTCATCGTCGATTGCGGATTGCCGGATGCCAATACGCCTGCGATCGATTTGGGGGGAAGAGGGATCGTGACGATGGACCTGACTCTAAAAGGGTCGAACGAAGATCTCCATTCGGGGATGTTTGGCGGCGTCGCCTACAATCCAAATCGCGCACTTGCTGAATTGATCGCCTCTTGCTGGGATGCAGACGGGCGGGTCGCCGTGCCCCATTTTTATGACGATGTCGTAGAGCTCTCGGAGGAGGAGTTGCGCCCTTTTGCCGAGTCATATGGAAAGGGCCATGCAAAAGAGGCGGGCATCGAAGCACTTTCGGGAGAGCGGGGACGTTCCCTTGTTGAGGCGAACTGGTTTCGCCCAACGCTTGAGGTCAACGGGATGGCAGGCGGATATGCCGGGGCCGGTTTTAAGACGGTGATTCCGGCGATGGCGGCGGCGAAGATCTCTTGCAGGCTTGTGCCGAACCAGGACCCAAAGAAGATCGCTCAGCATGTCGTCGATTTTTTGAAGTCGAAGGTGAAACGGGGAATCCATCTCGAAGTGAAGTTGCATCAGATGGCGAGAGCCTATCGGGGGAGAGCAGATTCTCTTCTTGCTCGAGCTGTAGGGTCCGCGTATGAGGAGCTGTTTCAGAGGCCGTGCTTGAAAATCCTTTCCGGAGGATCCATTCCGATCGCAGCGAGCTTGGCCGATGCGACGGGAGCGGAGGTTGTCGGCATGGGGTATGGGCTTGCGGGCGACAATATGCACGCTCCGAACGAACATTTTGGGCTGGACCGGTTCAAGAAGGGGATATTGACCGTGGCGAGAGCTCTGCAGCGGATGGGAGAGGGGCTATGACTGCTATTTCCGGATGGTTCGGGCGAAGTGAGGCGGCAGAAGAATCTTTTTGGATGCTTTTTGCAGGTCCCATTTCTCTCTTTGCGACGCTATCCCTTGCGCTCCAAACAGGAGACAATCTAGATCTGGCCGTTGCGGCTGCGGCCGGACTCGCCCTTTCTTTTTCCCTCCGGATGCGAGGGCTTTTCTATTCTTTGGCCCTCCTGGGGCTGGGCTCTTTCGTCAAGCATCTGTTTTTTTTAGACGCCCATTTGTGGCAGGCAGGGATTGAAACTTCCATGGCCCTTGGATTCGCGATTTGCACCCTTTCTGCGGAACAGTTTCATGCCAGGGGGGAGGCGGCGCTGGCCAAGATGGAGAGTCAAGAGAGGGCCCTTTCCCATTTGGAAGCGGAAGCGAATCGAAAAGAAGAAGAGGCGCTTTTGGAAAAGACGGCGCTGCAAAGCCGCCTTGCCGAATTGCAAAAGGAGCTGGATGTAGCGGAGGTAGAGCTTTCAACGCTCCGGATTCTCAATGACGTAGTGCGGAAATCCTCTCTGAAACAAGAAGAGGGGGACGCCAGGCTCGCTGAGAAAGAGAGGCGCATCGCCGAACTTCTCCAGGAGATCGAGAGGGTCCATTTGGCCAGACCCTCTTGCGATAAAGAGGAGCTCCTTCAAGAGCTGAATGCAGCGAGGGTGGAGAGGGAGCAGACGTGCCTCATCAATGAGACGCTTGTCCGGATGCATGCGGCGGCTGATCGAAAGGCAAGAGAACTGGTGGTGAAAAATGAGCTTTTGGAAGAGCGGGTGGAGGCTCTTTGCCAAATGCAGAGTGAAAAAGAGGAGCTGGCCAGGGCCGAGCTGCAAGAAGCGCGGCTGGAGCTTTCCAATCTCATCGAGCATCGCTCTTCCTCGATCGAGTCGGAGCGGCGCCAATGGAGAGAGCAGCTCTCCGAACAGGATCGGACGATCGCCCTCTTCCAAGAGAGGATTCAGGCCCTTTCCGAGACGCAGTCGCTCTATTTCCAGCTGAAAAAACAGTTCGAAGAAAAAAACAAGGTTCTCCACGAGACGAGGCGAGAGCTTTTCCGGGCCGAGACGGCCCTTCAGGCAGCCCAGATCGAACAGCATTGGGAAGAGGTTGAATTCCCCCTCTTCGAGTCGATGCTCGCCTCAGAGGTTGTCTTGCTCGAAGAAGAAAGGCGCTCTCTGGAAACCGAGAACGCCGAACTCTCTCAAATCATCGGCCTTCTCTCCAAGCCGCCCAAGAAGACACAGAAGAAGAAAAAGCCGCTGCGACGCAATTGATTTTAGGTGTCTTTCAGAATAAAGCCGATTCTTTGATACGCGGATGCGATGTTCTCGGCGGTTTGTCTTAAATGATATAGATCTTTGCTTTGACCTTCCGGATCGCTCCCGTCTCTATTGTCCGACAGTTGCGTGATGCCGGATAAGGTCCGTGTCCATTGGGATTGTAAATTGCCATGCAAAATGGCGTGAGGATTGTGCAGTTCCTGTTGGATTTTCGCTAATTCATTTTGCAGTCTTGCCAC
>DAIDLB010000269.1 GCA_027449725.1 Chlamydiota bacterium | reverse complement strand
GGAAAGCGGGAAATGCATCCCCTGCATTTGGCATCCAAGCCACCTTTCCGATGAAGAAAGGCTGGAGTTGCACCCTTCGCAGTTTGGTGTTCTGTCCGAAGAGTTTCAGGAAAGGTGTTATTTTGCCATCGGTCTCCTCTTTAGGGTCGCTCTGGACTCTCGATATAGCGAGGATCAGCCGGTTGTAATCGGGCCTTATTTTGATGAGTGTGTCCTTAAAATGGTCTACGAGTGCGATGGCAGAGAGGATGATTGTCCCAAGCGGATGCAAAAGATCTATTTGAGGGGACGGTATCCTCAATATTTTGATGGGATTAACAGCCGCGATATCTACCTGCTTTTTCATGAAAATAAAATCTCCCCGGAGTTGGAAGAGCGGGGACTCGATGAAGATTCCTGGCGTGAATTAGAGCGGGCAAGTCTTGGAGTAGCCCGTGCAGTCATTCAAATGGCAAAGGGAATGCAAATGCCTTCCCGTCTCTGGGTATCCATGATCCGCTACAACGAATTTAGGGGACAGATTGAGGGAAAATTCAGTAGGGAACAGATGCTTAAAGCATTTGGATTGACTCCTGACAAGGAACACTGGAATGAGCAGGAAAAAGACCTGATGCAATGGATCAGGCAAGCGGATATTCGGGATGTGGAGAAGCTCTCTATCGCCATTTGCGGCTCGGGCGCATTGGCGGAAAACCAACAATTTCAGCTCGTCATCGACGATAGTTTACATCCGGGAGGCTTGCCGAGGTTTTCGACTTGCTCCCAGACGATGCGCATGCCCCGTTATCCCAATTACGCTATTTTGGAAGCGCGGATCGCCGAGGTCTTGAGGAAACTCGACGAGAGCGCCACGGCCGGCGCCCGTTTCCAGGGGATTATTTAGTTTCTTACATGGTAGTCCCCCTGGACGATCCATTTGTAGGAGGTGAGCGCTTCGAGTCCCATTGGCCCCCTTGCGTGGAGCTTTTGAGTGCTGATCGCCACTTCCGAGCCGAGGCCGAATTGCCCTCCGTCGGTAAACCGGGTCGACGCATTGACATAGAGCGCCGCCGAGTCCACAGCGCGCAGGAACAGTTCTCTATGGGCCGGCTCTTCGGTTAAAATCCCGTCGCTATGCCCGGAGCTGTGCCGCCGGATATGAATGATCGCCTCATGCACATCCGCTACGACCTTGACTCCCAAAACGAGACTGAGCCATTCGGTGTCCCAATCGCCTTCGCAAGCGGGGAAGCAGTTTGGCCCCGATGCAAAGCGAAGAGCCTCCGGATCTAGGCGGAAGGCGATGCCGAGTTTCTCAATCACTCGGGGGATGAGCGCGGCGGCTATTTTTTTGTGTACAAGGAGCGTGTCGAGCGCGTTGCACACGGTGGGCCTTTGCATTTTGGCATTTGCGATTACGTCCAATGCTCGCGCCAGGTCCGCGGTCTCATCGACAAACAGATGGCAGATCCCGATCCCTCCCGTAATCACCGGAATCTTGCTGTGTTCGCGGCAAAATTCTTGCAGGGCAGCGCTGCCCCGCGGGATGATGAGATCGATCTCCTCGTGGAGCCGGAGGAGTTCTTGCACCTTGGCTCGGTCTTTGCTGTCGACCAGCTGAACCGCCCGGATGGGCAATTGAGCCGCCAAAAGAGCGCGTTGGAGGAGGGAGGCGAGCGCTCGATTGGTGTGGAGAGCTTCGGCTCCGCCCCGCAAGAGGACAGAGTTGCCCGACTTGATGGCTAAGGCGCTGATGTCGAGCGTGACATTGGGTCTCGATTCATAGATAACCCCCAGCACCCCTAAAGGAGTGCGCCGTTTGCAAAGATGCAAACCGTTTGGGAGTCTTTTTTTCTCGAAGGTCTCTCCAATCGGATCGGGTAGTTCCAAAACCTCCTTGAGATCCCCGATGATTCCCTTCAAGCGCCCCTCCAGAGAGAGCCTCTCCAACATCGGGCCGGTCAGCTTTGTTTCAGCCAAATCGAGCCTGTTTGCCTCAAGAATTGTTTCCCTCTCCCGGCAGAGCAGATCGATCAGGACTTGCAAAGCCTTGTTTTTCGTTTCCGAGCTTGCTTCGGCCATTTGGATCGAAGCCGTTTTCGCTTGCATTGCCATTGTTTTCATTATGACCTTCCCGCTTTGACCAGGGTTCCGATGTTTTTTCCGCTTGCAAGTTCAATCAGGACGTTGGGATGCCTGTAGGAGGCGATCACCGTTTGCGTTCCGTGGGCGGATGCGATGCGGGCCGCATCCATTTTCGCGGCCATCCCCCCTGTGCCGAGAGATGAGGAAGAACCTTTGGCCAACACATAGACCGCTTCGTCGGCTGCCTCAACAAGAGGGATCAGCTTCGCCTCTGGATCGTGGCGCGGATCCGTTGTAAAGAGCCCCTCTTGATCGGTCAGGAGGATTAGCGTGTCTGCGCCGATAAGTTTTGCGACCAAAGCTGCCAGCCAATCGTTATTTCCCAGGGCGGTGGCCTCCGTCGCCACGCTATCGTGTTCATTGATCACTGGGATTGTTTTATGCCGGATGAGCGAGCGGATCGTTTCTTTCGTGAGAAGCTCTTTTGTCTCCAAAAAATCTTCTTTTGAAAAGAGCAGTTGCCCGATTTGCAGGTCGAACAGGGCAAACAGTTCCGCCCAACTCTGCATCAGGCGCACCTGTCCGATCGATGCAAGTGTTTGTTTGGAGGCGTTGTGGTTGAAAAGTCCTTTTCCCGTAGCGACAGCTCCCGAGCTGACGAGGGCGATCTCCAACCCTTGACCCGAGAGTTCTGCGATTTGCTGCGCCAGGTAGAGCATCGAGCGGCGCGAGAGCTGCTGGGTCCCCTGAGTTAATGCAGAAGTCCCTACTTTAATAACAATTTTTTTCATCATGTTCATACATAAAAGGTTCGGTTTGCGCAAGTATGCGACTTGTTATTCACAAGACGGATGACAAACAGGCAGATTCATCGAGAATCTTCGCAAAAAAATTGGACGGATAAAAAAAGAGTTAGACCCTTGCGGGTGGGGGAGGAGGGAGCTGGTTGAAAAAACGGCATTTCATACGGCTATACCACAATCGGCCAAATTCCAAGTTTTTGGCCGATTGTGGTATAT
>DAIDLB010000268.1 GCA_027449725.1 Chlamydiota bacterium | reverse complement strand
ATCTGCTTCAACTCGCTGAAACGCTCATCGTAAAAAATCCCGGGAGTCCCGAGGCCGTATCGCGTTTCTTCCGCGAAATCGAAGAAGCGGATCCCGAGGAGGACGCTTCGGCCAGGAAGCGCGTAGACGGAGGCGAAGACGTCGTCCAGATCCTGACTATGCACACGAGCAAGGGGCTTGAATTCGATGTGGTCTTCGCCCTCGGAGCGGCAACGGCGACGCCCGCTTCAACCGAAGACCCGGAAGAGACCGAAGCCGAAAAGCTTCGCCAGCTCTACGTCGCCCTCACCCGCGCCAAAAAAAGGCTTTACATCCCGCTTGCCCCTGTCAAAAGTTCCGGGGGCGAGCCGCCGCTTGCGCTTCTTTTCAAGAGAAGCAAGCTCGGCGGCGTAGAAAAACTCATCGAGGCGAATCCCCATATTGGCCTCACCATCGCCGACGCCTCTCCCAAGCCTCCTCCCCCTGAGGAAGAAAGCGCCCCCGACGCGGCCCCCGAGACCGTTTCGTTTCCGAAGCCGCCCGGGATGGTGTTTTCCTATAGCGCTCTGGCGTACTCCGAAAGCGGAGTCCCCCTGCCTCCGCTGGGAGCGGGAAAAACGATTCAGACGCTGCCGCGAGGAGCGGATGTGGGAACGGTCTTTCACAAAATTTTCGAGCGGATCTTCACCGAAGGGAAAAGCGTTTCGGAGATCGTGCAGGAAGAGGTTCGCCATTCGCCTTTGGCCGGATGGGAAGAGGTTGTATTGGAAGCGGTGCAAAAAGCGCTCTCCACACCCTTCCTCGATGGGGCGTCTCTCTTGGATCTCGATCGCTCTCAGGTGCGCGCTGAAGTCGATTTTTTTTTCCACGCGCCGCCCCACTTTTTCAAAGGGTGCATCGATCTCCTCTTTCGCTGGAAAGGGCGCCTTTACTTTCTCGACTGGAAGACGAACTGGCTCGAAGACGACTCGGAGGCGTGTCTCCGAAAGGCGATGGACGAGCATAACTACTGGCTGCAAGCGTCCCTCTACACTGAAGCGATCCGCCGCGCCTGGCCGGACGCCCCGTTTGGAAAGGCGATCTACCTCTTCCTCCGCGGCGGTGTTCTCTCTTTTAATCCCGAACCCTTTAGGCTCCCCCGATGAGCGCTTTAGACCGTGCCTTTGCCGCCGCTCTTGACCCCGCCGCGCCGCCTCTCCTCTCGAAAATCCTCGCTGCCGCGCGCCAGGGGCATCTTTGCCTCCGAAGCGAAGAGCCCCCGACGTTTTCTTCCAAAGCGATTGTCCATGAGAATGGCCGCTATTATCTGCAGCGCAACTGGGTGCTGGAAACGACGATTGTAGAAGAGCTCTCGCGCCTCTCCGGAGAGTCTCCCGATGATCTCTTCGATTCCGCCCGCTTTACGCTTCCAAACACACTCTCTCCAGAACAAATGCAAGCGGCTCAAAGCGTCCTGGCCAACGCTCTGACGGTCGTCTCGGGCGGCCCCGGTACCGGGAAATCGTTTCTGGCCGTAGAGGCCCTCATGGCGCTCTCCCGAGCCCTTCGCAGAGGGACCTTCCGCGTTCAGATTGCAGCGCCAACGGGAAAAGCGGCCGACCGCCTCGCCGCAGCGCTCCCGCCCCTCGAAAACGCTTTAGTGGAAACGCAGACGCTCCACCGCCTCTTAAACCTCCAGCCGGGAAGGATGCGTCTCTTTGAGCGGCGCACGATCGACGCCGACCTGATTATCGTCGATGAAGCGTCGATGATTGACGCCTCGCTCTTTGCGCACCTTTTGCAGGCGATCCCAAGCGGCAGCCGTCTGCTCCTCCTCGGCGACGCCGACCAGCTCCCCCCTGTCGACGGTGCCGGTATCTTCGCCGATCTCCCCGCTATCCGCCTAAAAAGAAACCACCGGATGCAAAACAGCCGTCTTCACGCTTATTTCGAAGCCGCCCGAACAGGCGATATCGCTCCTCTCATCGAGATCCTCGAGCCTCTTCCCCAAGACCTCCACGCCTGGATCGAAACGGAATTACAGCCCAGCCGCACCTTCGAACACACCCGCCTGATCTCTCCCCTCAGGAAAGGGCCCTTCGGCGTCGACGCGATCAACGCCCGCATTATGGCCTCCAATCCCTCGAGAGCTCCCCTCCTCGTCACAAGCAACGACCCCGTCCAAAAGCTCTACAACGGAACGCCGGGTATCCTCACCTCAAATGAAGTTCACTTCGCCGATGGCCGCGTCCTCCCCCTCCGCCAGCTCCCCGGATACGAATTCGCCTTCGCCCTCTCCGCCCACAAAAGCCAGGGAAGTGAATTCGAGCGCATCGTCTGCCTCCTCTCGCCGGGCAGCGAAGAGTTCGGCCGCGCTGCGCTTTACACCGCCCTCACCCGCGCAAAAAAAGAGATCCGCCTCGTCGGATCCAGAGAGACTTTGGAAGCGATGGCGGCGAAACAGATCCGATGCGAGAATGGGTTAAAGGAAAGACAGTCTCTTATACGAGCTGAGAAAGAAATGTCGCTGCTGGGACAATGACAGGATCTTGATAGGAGAATACGTCTTTATTCACAAAGGGTAGATCGAAGACTACTTGAAAAGCATGCGGCGCTTCAAGTTGTTTTTGAAAATGATATAGGGATTTGGAGAGGCCGCCATTCGAAGAGGATTTAACTTCAACTAAAAACCAGGGACGCTCATCTTTCGTCACAAGAAAATCGACTTCCCTTTGTTCTTTATCGCGAAGAAAATACAAACCGTATTCGCCCAACCCTCGATCAGTCCATAAATGAACGGCTTTCAATAAGTGTGAGCCAACAAAGTTTTCCAGTCGCTGCCCAACATCATCGACAAGCGACCAGTCCCACAAATAAATTTTCGGCTCTTTCAGGAGAGAACGGGTGATATTCGTCGACCAAGGCTGAATTGAATAACAATAATAAAGAGCCTTCAATGTCTCGATCCAACGACGAACTGTCTCACTGCTGATGTGTGTCTTTTTGGCAAGTTCGCTATAATTCACAAGCTGTCCAGCCTGTTTCTTTAACAGCTCAGTCAAAATTTGCAACTGACTAATTTGTTGGACATTGGAAATGTCTTTTAAATCCTCCTGAAATAATTGTTTCAGTCTTAGCTTTTTCCAACGGTTGTAAAATCTCTTGTTTTTTTGGAGAAAAGGTTCTGGGAATCCGCCAAATTGCAATAAAGTGTCGAAATCGTCGTTGGAAAGTTTTGTTGGAAGCCTGATCTCATCTTCTGAAAGGGAAGGTTCGATCAATTCGCGTACAGTGAGTGGATGAAGGCGATAGAGAAAATATCGGCCCATCAAACTATCTCCACCGAATTTCAAAATATCTAACCGAGCGCTGCCAGTGACAATAATCTTAACGAACTTGCCATATACGTCGAAAAAACCTTTTAAAAAATCCTTCCAATGCAAAAATTTATGAATTTCGTCAAACACAACAATGGGAAGAGATTCCTGTGCCTGATGAAGATTCAAATGTTTGGCAACTGCCTCTTGCCCCTCGGAGATAAGCAGGCGGTGGGTTTGATCATCCCAGGTTAGGTAGCTGTGCGAAGGGGCAATCGAAGATGCCTCCAAGCTGGTCGTTGTTTTGCCCACCTGTCTGGGCCCCATCAAAAAAAGCATTTGTCTATTTTCTTTCAAATGCTCCTGGATGAGAAATTCGTAAGTTCTAGTCAACATACGACCATTTTCAACGCCATCTTCTTTTAGTCAAGACCAGTTTCATATGCGCATTTTTTTGGTCAGGTTTATTTAGCTTAAAAAGAATAGCTTAAGTAGAATCGCGGGCAATTTTTCAATTCTTCTGCTAAAGGTGTTTTTGTCCGTTATACAGAGATCCTCCTAGTCGGACCCAAAGAGGCGTTGGAAGCAATTTCTTGAGTTCAATAATGTTTTATGGCGTTGTCTTTGCTCCTTAACGAGAAAAAGACAATGACGATATACCGCGCGCAGGAAGGATTGACAT
>DAIDLB010000267.1 GCA_027449725.1 Chlamydiota bacterium | reverse complement strand
GCGATTTTCTGGAAGTAGCCGAGTTTTTCGGGCGGCAGACCTTTGATGAATTTGCTGTCCTGGAGGAGTTCCTCGAGGTAGTCGCTGGATTCGATCATGTGGTCGTAGAGTTCGGGGTGGAATTGGGTGGCGAGGACGCGGCCGCTTTCATGAATCCAAGCTTTGGGGACGCCGTCTTCGGTTTCGAGGAGGAGGTGGAGCCCTTTGCCGAGAGTGTCGGCGCATTGATGGTGCATGGAGATAGCGCAGAGGGGGCCGGAGCCGAAGAGGGACTCGCGGAGTTGTTCGAGATATTCAGATTCGAGTGGAGCGGGCAGGAGGTTTTGAATCATGCCATGCTGGCCGTCGACGTGCTGGCGGAGCGTGCCGCCGTAGAAGACGTTGATCATCTGTGAGCCGCGGCAGATCCCCATGACCTGCTGGTTTTTTTGTTCGGCGTGGTGCAGGAGGCTGAGTTCGAGGAGGGTGCGGCTGTATGTTTCTTCGGTGTAGGTTTCGGGTTCGCGTTCTTTTCCGTAGAGTTCGGGTTCGATGTCGTAGCCGCCCGGGAGAAGATGGGCTTGGACAAAGCGGGAAATTTGGCCGGCAGTTCGGAAGAGCTTGCCGATTTGGGTTTCGGGGGCTGCGTGGACGACGAGCGCTTCGCCAAGGCTATGGGCATCGCCGATGTCTTGAGCCAGGCTTTCTTGTACTTCCCGGGCGAGGAGGTCCGCGTTGATTTCAAGCGGGTTCGCCTGGTATTTCAGGGGGATGGCTCCGTTTTCTTTGAGCTTTTCGCAGATCATCTTCGAAAAATGCCTCTCGTCAGTAAAGTCCCAGGTGATCGAGACGACAGGCTTGGTGATCTTGCGGATGTTGGAGCGGAGGGCGAGGGTTTCTTCAGCTTCGCAGAGGACGGTGTTTGTCAGATCGCACTGCTTCATGCCGGAGTTTTCGGCTTTGACGCCGAGGAAGACGGCTTCGTTGAGCTGGGAGCGCTTCCATTGGACATCTTTGAGGCTGCTGTCATTGAAGTAGGCGCGGCGGAAGGAGGAACCGTCGAAGGTGACGCGGCTCATGGCATTGTGAAAGAAGACGGCGTCATTGAAAGAGCAGTTTTTGAAGAACGAGTTTTGGATGCAGGCGTCGATCCACCGGGCGTTATTGAGGATGCAGTTGGAAAATCGGGTGTTGTCGATCCGGGTGCGGGTGAAGTTCGCTTTAGCAAACTGGCAGGCATCGAAGGCGGAGCTATTGATCGCGGCGTCGGAGAAGTTGCATTTCAGGAATTCGATGTGGGTGAAATACAGGTTGCTCAGCCGCTCTTCAGCGGTGTAGTCGATCTCTTTGATGATGTTGGAAAAGTTTTCTTCCACAAGGAGCGATTCGAAGTCGATGGCGGCGCGCGGGTTTTGCTTGTGTAGTTCTGCTGCCCGATCGAGGAGGCGGATCGCGTCTTCCTGCGTCAGCTCTTTGCCGAAATGTTCGCGGCGGGCTCTTGAGAAGTGGATTCTGGAGCCGTGGAGTCGGATCAAGGCCAAGACGAGATTGGCCAGTGTCTCCGGCCATTTGCCTTCCTGGTAGGAGCCGTAGCTGGCCCCCAGTTCGTAGAGCGCCTGAATCGAGATTGAGAGGGCGATGAGAGTCGAAGCGCCGCTGAGTGTCGAAGAGAGATAGATCGCCGTTCCCGCTGCTCTGAGGAGTTCCTTTCCGAACTGGTCATATTCTCTTTTTGTCAGGTGGAGCCCAAGCTGATAGGTGTGTTCGCCCATTCGGACTGTGAGAGAGAGGATTGTCCCGCCGATGGGGGAGGCGATGGTCATTCCCAGGCAGAGGATGGCGCCTGCGCACTCCATTGCACTGCGAGCGCTCTGTTTCCACTCGGATGACCGGAGGAGCTGGTAGACCCTGGCTGTGCCCATCCCAACCGAGAGAAGATGCGCCGTCGGCGCATGGAGGTTGAAGAAGGGGAGCGCGATGTCGCAAACTCTCTGGCAGGTCTCGCAGCGTAAAGCCCCTTCCCTTTGCAAAATGGGGTCAGGCCGCAAGTTTGGGTTTAAATGAATTGTTGTCATAAAGCTCAATGAGGATAGCCTGTTTTGTAATTTACTAAAATATAACAATTTATTTTAAACCTGACGCTTGTCATCAAAGGATGCCCGGAGTAAACTCTTTCCGGTTAAAGAGGAATTTTTATGATCCCCGTTTACATTCGTCGTTCGGACATGAATGAAGTGTTGGAAAAGGTCGGCGACCTGACGCAAGAACGGAACCTCATTTATAACGACGAGGGGCATTGCGCCACGATTTGCAAATTCACCCTTCTGACCGCCGCGTCGCCTCTCTTAGGAATCGCAAGGCTGGTCCGTGCGGCGGTTTTTCTCGTCGGGGAATGCGACGCAGAGCGTGCCGGAAGGGAGTTTATCGGGGGCCTTGCCCAACCTTTTATAACGGGCTATTGCCTCGCAGGATCCCTCTTGTCCGCCATCCTCCCGCGGGAGATCTCTTTCTATGTCTCTATGCGCCGCACCTACGCCTATTTTGAAGCATGGGTCAATGACATCGATCTGAAAAATCGAAACTTGACCAGTTATTCCCACCGTGTGAGCGACGCTCTCGATATGGGCAACCGGATCTGGACGACGGCGCCCTGCATGCAGCCCCTATTGGAGCGGGCCTATTCCAGACAGGGGGGCTTGCTGGACGGCGAGCGGATGAAGAGGATCTTTCCGTTTCTCCCCGTCGACGACGTTCAAATGGAAAACGGTGAAGTTGTTCTCCAAAGCCACTACATCGATCGCGAAATTCATGTAACGATGTGCAACGATACGTGCGAGCACAAAAGCCAGGAAAAGACCTGCTGCTGCTGCTATCGCGTGGAGGCCGTCTATGACCGCTGTCTTTGCACTGAAGTCGGACAGGGGAGATGCACGTCGATGATCAATCCGGGCAATTCGTGCGGGATCGTTCTCTGCAATACTTGCGGGGTCGGAGGCTGCTGCTGCTATCTCCAGGAAGATTACCAAGTGAAGCTCGTCAATGCGGGTTGCTTCGGGCCGCAAGGGCCGAGCTGTCTAATCACCGTCGAAAATTGACAGCTGCCTCTCTTTGAGATAGTCTCGGGCCATGAGCTTCCAGTGGATCAAAAAAGAATTTCGCCACATCCTGCCGGTGTTCCTTTTCTTTTTCATCGCGTTTAACCTCATCAACTGGATCGAGTCGTTTCTCTTGAAACGCTCGGGGATTGAGCCCTTTTCCCTCATCTCCATCGCCATCGGCGCGGCCCTTGTCGCCAAAATCTTTTTGGTGGCCGACCACGTCCTTCTCAACGCCCCGGTGAAGAAAAAACCGCTGATCTACCTGGTCGTTTGGAAGACAATTTTGTATTGGGCCATCACGGGTGTAGTGCGCCTTCTCATCCGACTGACGCCTTTCCTGTTTCTGGATGAAGGGATGTCCGGGGATTTACTCTCTTTTTTTCAGGAGATCGACTGGCATCTCTTTGCTGCTGTCCAGAGCCGGTACTTGATGCTGCTCTTCCTCTACGTGACCGCGCGAGAGCTGGCGCGCGTCATCGCAGAGAAAAACTCCGCCTCATCTTCTTTGGGGAATAGATCTGTCTTGATATACCGCGCGTAGGAGGGTTTTGTGAATTTGGGGTCAGCGAGACAAGCAAAATTGACCCGACTGAACGAGACCATT
>DAIDLB010000266.1 GCA_027449725.1 Chlamydiota bacterium | reverse complement strand
ATTCCAAGGCAAACAGCGGGAAAAGGAGATTTTTTCTTTCGAGGCGCGGTTTTCAAATGCCGAAGAAGGAGAGCTGCTCGAATCCGCCATTCGGCAAGGCTCTATCGACGCCCAAATGGGAGAGTCCAGCGTCCGCTTTTCCATCGCCCCGGAAGATCGGGTGATCACGCTTCTTTTGGGCTCGCAGCCGGCTTTTACGGCAACGCTCGGCTATGTCCGCGAGATACAGAAAAGTATTCAGGCGTCGCCCTTGCAAAATGTACATCTCTTCATCCTCTGCGCAAAGCATCATCCGGGGGAAGACTCTCTCTTAAAACGGGTGGCCGCCCTTGCCGGACTCTCCAGGCTGAACGTGATTCCTCTGAGCTTTCAAAATGACGAGGTCATCGCGCCGCTCTTTCACCGCAGCGATCTCACCTGTACCCGCTCGGGCGGCCATACTGCCATGGAGCTGATGTGCGCGATGCAAGGAGAGATTTGGATCCACTCCGAATCGAAAAAAAGAGAGGACGAACTTTCTTTGGAAGAGCTGCTCCGGGGCATCCCGGGCTGGGAAGCGGGCAATGCGCTCTACATGCATAAATTTTACCACGCAAAGATCGTTACGCCGGAGCAGTGCGGCACCCACTTCGAAGCCCTTTTGGAGAGCTGGCAGACCCGTGCCCGGGAAGCTGCCGCTCGCCCCTAAATGGACGCGAATGGAGCGGTTCGTGTACACTTCTTGGTATAAATCGAGGATAGATGCGCTATACGCAGATGGCTCCCTTTCAAAAGCATTTGGCTTCGGCGGCGCCGCACAATGTGTGCCGGGTTTATTTGGTTTCGTGTGCGGATCCATTTGAGCGGAAGGCGGTGCTTGACTCGCTATTGGCGGCGGTGTCGCCGCCCGATGCGTTGGTGGTCCGGTGTGCAGGGGCGGAGACAAAGGTGCGAGACGTTCTCGATGCGCTCAATAGCCCGAGGCTTTTTGGCGGCGAGCCGATCGTCGTTGTCGATGAAGTGGACAAGAAGCTGCACGACGCCCTATCCGCCTGGTTCAAGGAGCCGCTTGGGTTTGGCTACCTGTTTTTAGGGGCTAAGGGCAAGATCGGAGGGTCCTTTGCGGAGGCGCAAGGGGTTGTGCTCGATCTGACTGAGGAGAAGCCCTGGGATCGGGAGAAGAGGCTCGTCGAGAAGCTCCAGGGGATGGCGAAGAATGCGGGGATGAGGCTGAATCCGGATGCGGCCCATTTGCTTTTAGAGCGGGTGGAGGGAGATGCAGCCCTGATGGCGCATGAGATGGAAAAGCTCGTCTGCTTTGCTGCGGATAAGCAGGAGATTACGAGGGGCGATGTCGAGACGGTATGCAAGTCGAACCGGAATTTTACCCTTTGGCAGATTGCCGACGATCTTGTTTGGGAGCGGGTGTTTCGAGCCAATGAAGCGGAGATGAGCGATGCGTCGTTTTTTCATGGGCTCGTTGCGAGCTTGCGCCAGCAGCTGGCGACAGGGATGAAGATGTGCGCACTGAGGGGGGCCGGCGTGCCGCTTGGCGAGTGGAAGAGCCATTTCCCGAAGATGTGGCCGAAGGCGCTCGAGAAAAAGGCCGAGATGTCGGCCAGGCTTGGCGGCGCCTATTTTCATAAGGGGTTGGATCTGCTTTTCCAGGTGGAGCTTCTCTCGAAGAGCGGGAGTTTGCCGACCGATGCGCTCCTCGACTACTTCCGTATCAAATTATGACGCTATACCTGCTGCCGAATTTACTCGATGAGACGCTGCCCTGGGAACCTTTTTTGCCGGCGAGCGTGGCCAAGGCGGTCTCTTCTCTCGATGGACTGATCGCCGAGAGCGAGAAGGAGGGGCGCCGCTATTTGCGCCGCTTTGTCGATCACGAAAAGATGGCGGCAACACCGATCCGCCTCCTCAATGAGCATACGGCCGAGCTGGGGGCGCTCCTCGATCCGCTTTTGCGAGGGGAGACGTGGGGGCTTGTCTCAGACGCCGGGCTTCCGTGCGTGGCCGATCCGGGGGCGCCGCTTGTCCTTCTGGCACATGAGAAGAAGGTGCGGGTTGCCGCGCTTCCGGGGCCGTCGTCGATTTTGATGGCGCTGCAGCTCTCGGGGCTTTCAGGACAGCGGTTTGCGTTCCACGGCTATTTGCCGAGAGAGGCGCTCGAGCTGAAACAGGCTCTCCAGCAGATCGAGGCGAGATCGAGGCAGGAGAGGTCTGCCCAGATCTGGATCGAGGCACCGTACCGGAGCGCGAAGATGGCGCAGGCGGCGGTTGAGGCGTTGCAGGCGTCTACTCTTTTTTGCATCGCAGAGGATTTGACTCTGGAGAGCCAAAGCGTAAGGACGCAGCCTGTAGCGAAGTGGAAAAAGGAAACGTTTGCAGGGAAGAAACCAACTGTCTTTCTGCTGCAGGCGTCCTCTAAATAATATCAGTTGACATTTCATGACCCCTCGACTAAGAGGGCAATAGCATACCCATGTAAGGAGGCTGCATGATCCAGAAAGGAAAGAAGGTGTCTTTAGAATATACGGTGTATCTGGAGGATGGCATGCAGATCGACACCAATGTCGGCGACGATCCCCTTGAGTTCGTGGTAGGGAAAAACCAGCTCTTCCCGGCTCTTGAGCAGGAGATCGTTCAGCTTGGCGTAGGGGACCGCAAGGAAATTTTTCTCCATGCGGACCAAGCGTATGGGCCGATCGTTCCCGACGCGTTTAGAGAAGTAGAGGTCGAAGCGATCCCGGCGCAGTTCCGCTACAATGGGGCGGTGCTTGGCGTGCAAGATCCATCGGGCGGCGTCTTTCCCGTCCGTGTTCATCAGATCAACGAATCGAAGGCCGTGCTGGACTTCAACCACCCTCTTGCCGGCAAAAACTTGCGTTTTGACGTTCTGGTAACGAGGGTTTCTTGAAAGAACTGATTGCTATTACCGGCGCAAGTTCGGGAATCGGACTTGCGACGGCTAGAGCCTTTCATGAGAAAGGGCATCCTTTGCTCCTCTTGGCCAGACGGGTCGAGAAGCTCAAGGAGTTCGAGGGAAAGCAAGCCCATGCCGCCAGGGTCGATGTGACCGACTTGCCTGGATTTAGGCATGCGGTTCAGGAAGCGGAAAAAAAGTTTGGCCTGACGGGATGCCTCGTCAATAATGCGGGGCTTATGCTTCTCGGGCTTGTCCATGAGCAAAATCCCGAAGAGTGGAAGCAGATGTACGACGTCAACGTCCTCGGCGTCCTCAACGGCATGCATATCGTCCTTCCCGGGATGATCCAGAGAAAGAAGGGGACGATTATCAACATCAGCTCGGTCGCTGGCCGCTTTACGTTTCCCCTCCACGCGGCTTATTGCGGGACGAAGTACGCCGTCCATGCGATAACGGAAAACGTGCGGAAGGAAGTGGCGCCATACAACGTGCGCCTCGCGATCATCGCCCCCGGCGCCGTGGAGACGGAACTCTTGAGCCATACGACCTCGGAAGAGATTAAGGCGGGCTACGAGGGCTGGAAGAAGGAGATGGGCGGCGTGCTCAGGCCCGAAGACATCGCGAAAGCGGTTGTCTATGCGTATGAACAGCCGCAAAACGTGTGCGTGCGCGAGGTGATGGTCGCACCAACGCGCCAAGAACCTTAGAAGCTTCTTAGATGATCTCGGCGGCGATGGTGTCGTAGAAAAGCCTTCCCTGCTCCGTCAGTTTCCAGCGCTCTTCCTCTTCTTCGAGAAAGCCTTGCTTTGCAAGTACGCGCAGCTTGGCCTCTGTTTCTTGCGGGAGCGCCTGTTTGGGGGCTCCCTCCAAAAGGCGAAGGCGGACGGCAAACAGTTCATGGACGTCATCGGGGTAACAGAGCTCTTCAATGAAATCGACGGGATCGTCTCCCTTTCGGTATTTCTGCAAATTCGCAATATTCGAATACCTCTTCCCCTCCCAGTAGCTGAAGGCTGAGGGGCCGAATCCGAGAAAGGGGCGGCCCGTCCAGTACCCTGTGTTGTGTTTGGAGATCAGTCCGTTTTTTGCAAAGGCGGAGATTTCGTAGCGCTCCAGCCCCATCCGCTGAAATGCTGTGAGCGCAGACTTGAGAAGCCGAAGCGATGTTGTTTCGCGCGGCTGCGCCTCCTCAATTTCATTTTTTCGTTTGAAGAAGGGAGTGTGCGGCTCGATCGTGAGGTTATAAAGAGAGAGGTGCGTAATGGGCAGTTCCGGAAGTTTTTCCAGCGTCCTGGCCCACGACGCTTCCGTTTGATGGGGCAAATCAAACATCAAATCGATCGAGATGTTCTTAAAGCCGGCCAGGTGTGCTTCCCAAATCGCTTCTCTTGCTCTCTCGGCGCTGTGGATTCGGCCGATCTCTTGGAGCGACGAGTTGTCGAGCGACTGGACGCCGAGACTCAAGCGGTTGATTCCAAGGCGGAAAAATGTTTCGAAAAGACTCTGGCTGCTCTCCTCCGGATTCGCTTCGATCGTGAT
>DAIDLB010000265.1 GCA_027449725.1 Chlamydiota bacterium | reverse complement strand
CAGGGGGCTTGGGGGACGGAGTCCCCCAAATAGGTTTTACGCTTTGATCTTGATGTCGACGCCTGAGGCGACCGGCAGCACTTTCAGCTTGTCGATCGTGTCCAGCGTAGGGTCCAGGAGGTCGAGGACGCGGATGTGGGTGCGCATCTCGAACTGCTCGCGCGACTTGCGGTCGACGTGTGGCGAGCGGAGAACCGTAAAGATCTGCCGCTTTGTCGGAAGCGGGATCGGCCCCACGACGCGCGCGCCTGTGCGCTTCGCTGTTTCAACGATGTCGGCCGTTGAACGGTCCAACTGGCGTTGATCGTATGCCTTAAGGCGGATGCGAATTCTTTTTCTTGGTTGCTTGGTGCTCATAAGCCCTTATTTCTTGATGATTTCTTCTTGGATCTTCGTTGGAACCCGCTCGAAATGGCTTGGCTCCATCGTGTAAGTCGCACGGCCCGAGGACATCGAACGCAGCTGCGTAGAATAACCGAACATCTCCGAGAGAGGCACTTCCGAAGAAACCTCTACCGAGCCTTTGATCGTCTCTTGTCCGAGGATCTTGCCGCGGCGCCGGTTGATGTCGCCGATCACATCGCCCATATTTGCTTCGGGCGTGTTGACGACGACCTTCATGATCGGCTCGAGGATGACCGGAGACGACTTGCGGGCCGCGTCTTTCAGGGCCATCGAAGCGCAAATCTTGAACGCCATCTCGTTTGAGTCGACGTCATGGTACGATCCGAATACGATCGCCACTTTTACGTCGACAAGCGGATAGCCGGCCAGGACCCCTGTCTGAATCCCTTCCTCGATCCCCTTGATACATGCCGGGATGTATTCTTTCGGGATGACGCCGCCGACGATTTTGCTGACGACTTCATTCCCTTTTCCGGGCTCGTTGGGTTCGATCTCCAGGCAAACGTGGGCATATTGGCCTCGGCCGCCCGATTGCTTGATGTACTTCGTTTCGCTGCCGCCGTTCGTTGTGATCGTCTCTTTGTAGGAAACTTCGGGCGCGCCGACGTTTGCCTGGACGCTGAACTCGCGCATCATCCGGTCGCGGAGGATCTCCAAGTGGAGCTCTCCCATTCCCATGATGATCGTTTGTCCCGTCTCTTCGTTGGTCATCACGCGGAAGGTGGGGTCTTCTTCGGAGAGAGCTGAGAGGGCCTTTGCCAGCTGCTCGCGGTCTGCCTTCGATTTTGGCTCGATTGCCATCGAGATGACCGGCGCCGGGAAGTTCATCTTTTCCAAAAGGAGCGGAGCGTCTTCCGAGCAGAGCGTATCGCCGGTGCTCGTCGACTTCAGTCCGATGACGGCGGCAATGTCCCCCGTAAAGAACTCGTCGCGGTCCTTGCGTTGGTTCGCGTGCATTTCGAGGAGCCTCGAAATTCTTTCCCGCTTGTCTTTTGTCGTGTTGATGAGGTTCATGCCCTTGCTCAGGGTTCCGCTGTAGATCCGGACGAAGGTCAAACGGCCGACATACGGGTCGGTCATGATCTTGAACGCCAGGGCCGAGAGCGGGCTGTCGTCAGCCGGAGCGATCGACATGTCCTCGTCGGAGTCGATCTTGTGTCCCTTGATCAGGCCCCGGTCCAAAGGAGAGGGCATCCAGCGGACGATCGCGTCGAGGATCTGCTGCACGCCTTTGTTTTTGAAGGCGGTGCCGCAGAGGACCGGCGTGAATTTGTTACCGATGACCCCTTTGCGGATCATGGCGTGGATCTCGTCTTCCGGGATGTCGTCCGGAGTTTCGAGAACCTTCATCATGAACTCTTCGTCGTTTTCGTCAACGGTGGCGAGTTCTTCGAGAAGAGCCATGCGCATCTTCTTGCAATCGGCAAGCATGTCTGCAGGAACTTCTTCGGTATCGTATTGGGCCCCCATCGTCTCGTCGCGGAAGAGATAAGCCTTCATCGCGATGATGTCGACCATTCCTTTGAAGTTCCCTTCCATGCCGATGGGGCAATGGACCGGAATCGCGTTTGCATGGAGCTTTTCACGCATCGTGCGGACGGCGTTGAAGAAGTCGGCCCCGGTGCGGTCGCACTTATTGACGAAGGCGATGCGGGGAACGCCGTAGCGGTCCGCCTGGCGCCAGACGGTTTCGGATTGGGGCTGTACGCCGGCAACCGCGCAGAAGACGGCGACAGCGCCGTCGAGCACGCGGAGCGAGCGCTCAACTTCGATCGTGAAGTCGACGTGTCCGGGGGTGTCGATGATGTTGATCTTGCTCCCTTTCCAGTAGACTGTGGTCGCGGCGGAAGTGATCGTGATGCCGCGCTCGCGCTCTTGTTCCATGAAGTCCATCGTCGCGGCGCCTTCATGCACCTCGCCGATCCGGTGGAGACGTCCGGAATAGAAAAGGATCCGCTCGGTCGTCGTCGTTTTACCGGCGTCGATGTGGGCCATGATGCCCACATTGCGGACGTTTTGCAGTTGATCGGTATCTGGTCTAGTTCCCATGTTCGCCCCTTACCATTTGTAGTGAGCGAAGGCTTTATTTGCCTCAGCCATCCGGTGCGTGTCATCTTTTTTCTTGATGGTCGCGCCTTGGTTGTTGAAGCAGTCGATCAATTCGGTGGAGAGGCTCTCGACCATCGATCTTCCCGGTTTCGCCCTGGAATAGGTGATGATCCATTGCATGGCCATCGCTGTGCGCCGCTCGGAGGGGATCTCGATGGGGACCTGGTAGGTCGCGCCGCCGATTCTTCTTGATTTGACTTCCAGCGAAGGCTTTGCGTTGTCGAGCGCCTGCTCGAACGCATTGAGCGGGTCTTCGGCCTTCACTTTCTCGGCAAATTTGATGAGGGCGCCGTAGACGATCGCGCGAGCGGTCGCCTTTTTTCCGCCGATCATAAGCTTGTTGATGAATTTTGCGAGCGTATGGCTCTGGTAAACCGGATCTGGATCGATCCTGCGCTTTTCAGCGCGTCTTCTTCTGGACATGTTCTTCCTAAATCAGGGTTTGTTCTTCACCCGGCCCAGGCTTTTAGCCCGGCCTGCCCATGGAATGCGCTCGCTATGCAAGAGCAGTCCGCGGGCAAAAACGCTTATCATTCAAGCGTTTTGGTATTACTTTGGTTTTTTCGCGCCATATTTCGAACGCGACTTCTTGCGGTCTTTCACCGCTGCGGTATCGAGCGCTCCGCGCACGATATGGTAACGGACGCCCGGCAGGTCTTTGACCCTTCCGCCGCGAACGAGCACGATGCTGTGTTCCTGGAGGTTGTGTCCTTCTCCGGGAATGTAGGCGATGATCTCCTGACCGTTGGAAAGGCGCACCCAGGCGACTTTTCGGAGGGCGGAGTTCGGCTTTTTCGGCGTTTTGGTTTTAACCTGTACGCAAACGCCCCTTCTTTGTGGGCATTGCTGCAGGGCAGGGGCTTTGTTGCGCTTTTCTTTGCTGACGCGCCCCTTATGAATCAGTTGGTTAATAGTCGGCATGAAGCCTTTCTCCTAAATTAGCACTAAGGATAGCAGAGGAATATACAGGGATTTGAGATTTCTTTGAAGAGCTAAAATGGATTTTCGGTATCTCTCTGAAAATCAGCTTCATCTGCTTTTCTTAAAAAAATGACTGTCACATTTTCCTCTTTTGTTTGATTTATTTTGCTATGTAAGTGAATTAGCTATAGCAACAATTGTGAGTTATTTTTTTATTTAATTGATATTTTATTTTTTTATTTATACTATTGGTTTTGGGAGAGCGCGGGAATAAGGCCAAGCTTACGACGCTAAGGTTGGAAAAAATTGGACCTATCATTCCTTCGCCTCCCATTTTTTTTGGAAAACAAATGAAACGGATCGCGGTATATTTTTTTCTTTTTCTCTTTTCTCTGGCGCAACCTCTTTTTTCGGCGCCAAGGATGCTCGGCGAGAGGGATATTCGCGCCGTGATGGAGCGCCTCTTTGCCTTTCATATCGAAAATAAAGAGATGACGCCCCTTCTTGTCCGCCGGACCTTTAAGCTATACATCGAACAGTTCGATTCTGAAAAAGCCTACCTGCTCGATTCCGAAGTGCTTCCGTATTTGAATATCGACGATGCGTCGGCGAAAAAAGTGATTCAGAGAATGTCGAGCGGGGACTACAGCGATTTTTCCGCGCTCAATGAAGTCATGCAAAACGCGGTGGTTCGGGCCCAAAAGATGCGCAAGGCGATCGGGGACCTCTACTTGAGAAACGAAGTCGATTTTTCTCCAACGCAGATTCCACCGCCGTCGCGCTATGCTGCGAGCGTCAATGAAGTGGCTGAGCGGCAAAAGGGGCGCCTTGCCCGGTTTTACCTCTATCATCAGGGGCGCTCCGACCTTTCGAGCGTCGAAAAGAAGGCGCGGCTTCTTTCTCTCTATGAGAGCAAGGCGCGGCGCGGCGAATACCAAATCCTGTATCTCAAACCCGACGGAAAAAAAGTCGATCCTTCCCAAATGCAGCACCTCTTTTCACTTCGCATCTTGAAGTCATTTGCAAAGAGCCTCGACACGCACACCTCTTTTTTCAGCCCCGAAGAGGCGCATGAGATGCGCCTGAGCCTGGAGAAGCAATTCGAAGGGGTTGGCGTAGTCTTGTTTGAAGGGATCGACGGTGTGATGATTTCCGATCTTGTAAAAGGAAGCCCGGCGGCGGAATCGGGAAAAATCCGTGTGAACGATCTTCTCATCGAAATTGACGGGAAGGAAGTTTCTGCGCTTCCTTTTGACGAAGTGCTCGATCTTCTGAAAAAAGAGGGGAAGAAGGGGCTTGTCCTCGGCTTTGCCCGGTTTGATGAATCAGGCCGGCAAGAGCGTTTCCGGGTCTCATTGGAGAGGCGCCCGATCGTGATGAACGAAGAGAGGATCAAGACGAGCTGGGAAAAAACCGAGGGCGGCATCATCGGGAAGATCTCGCTCTATTCCTTCTATGAGAGCTCCAATGGGGAGAGCTGCGAAAAAGACATCAAGAATGCGATCCGCGAGTTTCAGGAGATCGCTCCGCTGAAAGGATTGATCCTGGATCTTCGAGAAAATGCGGGAGGCTTTTTAAGCCAGGCCGTCAAGGTCTCGGGGATTTTTCTGGCAAACGGCGTCGTCGTGATCTCGAAATACGGCACCGGCGAGCTCCATTACCTCCGAAATATCGTCGGCCGCAGTTTTTTCAACGGGCCGCTTGTCGTCCTCACATCTAAAATGTCGGCGTCGGCAGCGGAAATTGTCGCCCAGGCGCTGCAAGACTACGGAGTGGGGATTGTCGTAGGCGATTCCCGCACCTTTGGCAAGGGATCGATCCAATATCAGACGGTCACTGACGAGAGGGCGGACCTCTTTTTCAAGGTGACGGTCGGTAAGTACTATACGGCGTCCGGACGGACGACGCAGATCGAAGGGGTCAAAGCCGATATCGTTGTCCCGTCTTACTATGCGCCATATAACATCGGCGAGCGCTATCTGGAATATCCTCTTCAGGCCGATACGGTCGAGCCGGCGTTTGTCGATTCGCTAAACGATTTGGAGCCGTCTGCAAAGAGGCTCTTTCAGAGGAAGTATATGCCTTACCTGCAGCGGGTGGTTTCTTTTTGGAAGCGGATGCTCCCGACCCTTCGAAAGAATAGCGCGGACAGACTTGCCCGCAATGCCGATTTTCAGTTGATGCTCCGAAAGCACGAACAGGTGCGGTCGCGAACTTCATTTCTTCCGCCCAATTCGGTCGATGAGCTTCCTCCTACAGGCGCAGACCTGCAGATGATCGAGGCGGTTCATATTGTCAACGACATGATCCAAATGGAAGAAAAGGTTGCTCCGCAGGCGGCTAAAGAGCCATTAAAGGCTGCTTCGTAGCTCCGTTGCGATCCAGTCGGCAATTTTTTTCGATGTAAGCATTCCCAGATGCCCCAAATCGGTGACGCGGAGCTGTTTTCCGCATCCGGAGAGGGCGCTATCTGCTGATACGAGAAGATCAGCGTCCGATCCGGCATGATAGAAGCGGATCTTTTGATTCGTATTCATGCTGTTTCGGATTTCAGCGAGAAGAGGCGCATCCGGTCGCATTTCCCGGCCGCTCGGGCCGACGCCGAGCATTCTTGCCAAGCGGGAGCCGGAGAGGGGCGACCCGAGCGTGAACACGTCAGTGACGCTTCCTTCGGAAGCCAGCTTTGTTGCGTAGAGCGAGCTGACGACGCCGCCCATCGAGTGGCCGATCAAGACGAGATCGTCCCGACCGGACGCCCGTTGGATCTCCTTCGCTTTTGCGTCTACCCGTTTGGCGTATTCGCTCAGCGGAAGAAACGGATGTCCGAGATTGATCGTGTAGATGGGGCCGATCCCCTCGATTTTGCTCAGCCGCTTCAGCATGCGGGTCCATCCGGACGCGTTATGGAGATATCCGTGGACGAGAAGAATGGGCCGCCCTTTCGGCTCTACGTTTTCGATTGGTTTCCAATAGGCCGAGAAATAATTGGCTCCTGAGGAAAGGATTTCAAAAATTTCCGTGGCAAATGCGTAAAGCTGGTCAATTTTTTTCTGATTGGATTTCGAAAAGTGGCTAGTATAGTTTTTTAACAAGACGGCAGGGCCGATCAGCACAAGACCGAGCAGGGCCCACGCAGGCAATACGACGAAGATCAGCAAGCTGATCTCTACAGCCGCCTTCAGCCATTCTTCGGCGCGCATAGGCTCTTCCGGAGGGGTCAGGATCGCAGGCCCGGAGGCATTGCTAGTTTCTTCGATGCTCATCGTAAGTAGTTTAGTCGATTTGTGTTTTTAGAGCAACTGGGTAGAAACCCAGTCAGAGACTTTTTTTGAGGTCAAAAGTTCGGTGTGGCTCAGATCGGTGACGCGAAATTTTATCCCGGGCCCTGCCAAGGCGCTATCGGCAGGGACGAGGGTGTCTGCGTCGGAGCCGACATGGAACATCTGTATCGCGTCTTTTTTCGCTTCAAGGCCTTGCCTGATTTCGGCGAGAAGATGTGAGCTTGGGCGCATTTCGCGGCCATTGGGGCCGATGCCTGCGATATTGGCGAACGGGCAGCCGTTGAGCGGAGAGCCGATAGTGACCAAATGGGTGACCCTCCCTTCTTCGGCTAATTTTGTTGCATAGAGGGAGCTGACGACCCCTCCCATCGAATGGCCGATCAGAATCAGGCCGTCTTGCCCTGTTTGCTCGCGGATCTCATCGGCTTTCTCCTTCACTTTTTGCGCGTATTCGCTGAGCGGGAGAAAGGGATGTCCGAGTTCGATGGTGTAAACGGAGCCGAGGTCTTTTTCCGGGAGAACCTTGAGGTAGTGGGTCCAGGCGGAAGCGTTGTTCAAATAGCCGTGGACGAGAAGAATGGGCCGGCCGCCCTTCTGCACTTTTTCAAGGGGGATGAGATGGAGCTTGGCCAGTGCGGAATGGATACCCATTTTGAGAAGATGGAAAATTTCGGTGACGCAAGCGAAAATTTTATCGATCCGCTTCTGGTTTTCTTCGGAAAAGCGGGAAGAATATTTTTTTAAAAGAAGCGCAGGCCCGAGGCAGGCGAGACCGGCGGCAGCCCAAAGAGGAGCGACAAAAATCGCCATTGCGGCAGCGCCGGCGGCGACGAGAACCCATTCTTGTGTTTGGATCGGCCTTTCCGGGGGTGTCTCGATTGGCGGGTAGGTGGTCGGTTCAAAAAACTTTTTGTCTTTAATTATCATGGCAATAGAATGTCTGATTTAGCAATTAAAGTCAATTAACTGGGCGAGAATAATCATTGCTTGATTTTTCCATCAAACAGAGGGGTGAGGTGAAGAAGAATGGCGAGGCATTCCTCTGGGAAATGATGCTTGCGTAAAAATCCAACGGCCTACTACAATTTCTGCTTTTGTACGCTGATTCATTTGGCCAGATAGCTCAGATGGTAGAGCAGAGGACTGAAAATCCTTGTGTCGCTGGTTCGATTCCAGTTCTGGCCATTCTTTTTTGTTTAGCAAAATATCGGAGAGACGATGGAAACAACGCGTGAATATGTGCAGGTTCGCCCGTCGGACGCTCCCTACTTGTCCATGCTGGCGTCTGATATCCACGATCTCGGGCAGAAAAGAGAATTGAGCCAGAGAGTTTAGAAGATGTCTGTTTTCATCGCCCTGCAGGGCATTCTCTTTTTCTTCATGATCCTCCATGATTGGGTTGACATGCCTCCTTTGACTGATTTGGCGGCGCTTCGAAAGGCTCACTCGTTTCAAGAACGTCTTTTTGGCTCAGCTGTCAACGGCATCCTGGTTCTTATCCCGCTTTTGCTTGCGATCTCTTACCGGCACGCGCCTCTTCCTTTATGGGCGGCGATCCTGTTTGTTGTAATTTACGGATTCATTACGTTCGGGACGATCTCTGCATGGTGGATCCCCTATTTTGGCGGCGGCTATCTGATCCACGGCAACAGGGCT